>JBDWKL010000008.1 GCA_039973685.1 Hyphomicrobiales bacterium | reverse complement strand
CACAAGCCATATTCTGCACCCCAGTGGCAACAAGAAAGCAGCTATATGGGATACTGTGAGTGTCGTTGCTGAAAACGCAATGTTGGCTGATGGCTATTCAACCGCCCTCGCCTTAGCAGCCGATGAAGCACTTGCAAAAAGGCTAGTCGCAAGGGGCGTCGTTCAAAAAGTAATTTTGAAAAATACGAACGGCCACGTCAGCAACATTGGATAAAATCACCAATCAGGTTTTGTAAATGTGAGGCCGTGCTTTTTGAAAATTGCTTCCATCCGACCGTCATTGATTGCTGCAACAATTGCATCATCAACCGCATAACCCAATGGACGCCAGCGAAAGTTTGTCGCGACAGATAATGTCCATGTACCAAGAGCAAGACCTGGAAGCGGTGGGGTATGAACAGCAAGCTTGTCAGTCAGTCCATGTTCAAGCTGACCAAGCGGGCCCATCACCGCTTTGACTTGCCCTGCATCCAAAGCAATCATTGCTTCTTCAACATTTTTGAACCGCGTCATTTTCGGAATAAGTTGCCCCCCAAGCAGGCCAGAGAGATAAAAGTCTGCAAGGGTGTCATTTTCAACGCCCACCTCGTCAAAGCGAAAATAAGCAGGTGTCGGTTTGCTGCCATCTTCATATTCATGTTTGGCGTAAGCAATCGCGATCTTCTCATTGTAATATTGCCCGCCCAAAACAACTTGCTCATTGCGACAAACAAGCTCGCGGTTATACGGGATATGCATCATCACATTAGAAACAGCGCCGCCAACAATGCCGCCTTTCCAGACATGATTGCGCAGATCAGCATCCACATTCTCACCGGCTGCTGCTTCATAAAACCGCGCCTCTACTTGCAGCTCTTTTGCAATCAAATGGGCAAGGTCAATATCAACGCCAACAAGCTTGCCATCCTTCTTATAGGAGTAAGGCGGAAAGTCTGAATAAACGGCAAAGCGCATCCAGCCTTGTTCTTGCAAATCGTCGAGGCTTTTACCGTGAATATCGCGGCCTGTGTTTTGCGGTTTACGATAATGGCCAAACCCAAATTTCACATTCTCGCAGTTGTTCGCTTGCGCGTAAGCCTCACCGCTCGTGCCCAACGGCACCATTGCAAACATGGCGCTAAATAAGACGAGGCTCACAAGAGAAGAGATAAAACGCACAAGCATTATTGCGCCGCAGAAAGGCCAACGGTCAGAGCATCGACTGCTTTGACGAGGTTGGGTGTTTCACCGCTTAAATGGTGCACCGCTCTGGAAGCTGCGGAATCTGCAATGGGCGCTTCTGAGGCTGTTGCAACAGATTTTGCAATCTCATCCATTTCCTTGATAAGCGGAGCAATGTCTTCGCTGACCTCGCCCGCCGATTTTCCCGCTTTAACATGAGCGGTAAGCTGGTCGCGGATTTCTATTAGCCGCGCGGCATGATCATCCAGCGCACCATCGTCAGGCCTCGTTTCAATATAGGTGCGAATGGCCCAAGCTGCCTTTTGACCTAGCAATTCTCCAAATGCTGGCATTTTGGTTGTGCCATTTTGCGTGTAACCAAATTGATAGCGCTCCGCGTACCATTCGTCCCCATCGATATTGGCTTCAAGAAAACGCAGGTCGGGTGCCAATCCTCCAGAAATCACTTCCAGCCCATGGCAACGCGCGCAGTTTTGATTGTAGCCTGAGGCACCAACTTCAATCGCCGTCGCCCATTGTTTACTTGTTGGGTCTCGCCATGGGTTTTCTTCAAGCCACTCTTCGCCAATATCTGGCAATTGTGATGTATCAACCGCCTGCGGTGTTACGTCGCCGTGCGCTTTCACATAATCAAGGGGAATAATCGCCATACTGGCAGCCCCAATGCCTAAACCAACCAAAGCATATTTATTAAAACCCATTTCATCCTCCAATGAATTACAACAAGCTTAAGTGATAGTTTGTTGGCAGGCAACTTTACTTGAAAATCCGAATGATCTTTTCTGCATTCGACTTGCATTAAAACTATTTTCTATGATTATCTAAAGCCATCAATTGGGGAGTGTTTGATGGTTTTACGAGTTTTGGTTGTAGCGTTTAGCTTTTGCCTCATGGCAAACCAAACTCGTGCAGAAGAAAACATTCAAATAGGCTACCTTGAACAAATTGTTCCAAGGCCACCCATTCTTTCAAACCTAGATGAAATACCTGAAGATGAAGGCTTTGCAGGGGCCGAAATTGGCTTGTCTGACAACAGCACAACGGGCAAGTTTTTGGACCATAGTTATGCGCTTCAAAAACAGATTGTAGAAGAGGGAGGCGATGCTTTAGCCGCAGCTCAAGCAATGCTCAAAGAGAGCCCTTATTTGCTGCTCAATGCCCCTCAAGAGATCATTTCAAAAATTGCAAAACTGCCAGAAGCTAAAAATGCCCTCTTGTTCAATGTGAGTTCACGCGAGACGCGCTTGAGAGGCGAAGCCTGTCGTGCCAATTTGCTTCATACAATGCCATCCCGCACGATGTTGTCTGACGCGCTGGCACAATTTGCCGTTAAAAAACGATGGTCAAAATGGGCGCTCATTCATGGCGCTTATGATGCGGACAAATCCTATCTCGCCGCTTTAGAAAAATCGGCGAAGAAATTCGGCGTCACCATTGTCCAGAAGAAACAGTGGGATTTTGATGCTGATATGCGCCGCAATGCCGCTCAAGAAGTGCCGCTTTTTACCCAAGATTTCCCCAACCACGACATGATGGTTATTGCTGACGAGCGTGGCGATTTCGGGCGCTATGTCATTTACAATACGTGGATACCGCGCCCCATTGCAGGGTCTGAAGGGGTGGTGCCTTCTGCATGGAGTGCGTCTGTTGAGCAGCATGGTGCGGCCCAATTGCAAAGCCGATTTTACAAAGAACATCGTCGGCAAATGCGCCCAATCGATTATGCGGCATGGGCTGCTGTTCGCACTGTGGGCGAAGCGGTAACACGCACAAATTCGGCTGATTTGGACGCGGTAAAATCCTACGTTTTATCGGATGAATTTGCTTTAGGCGGCTTTAAAGGTCGCCCGCTCACCTATCGAAAATGGAACGGTCAAATGCGCCAACCAATCGTGCTGTCTCATGCGCGGGCGGTGGTCGCAATCGCGCCTCTTGATGGATTTTTACATCAGCGAAATGAGCTTGATACATTGGGTTTGGATCAAGCAGAATCTTCCTGTGCAACATTTACGGAATAACACATGCGTTTTGTAACAATTTTGGCCTTATCCCTTTTTTCAACGACCGTCGCGGCGGACGAAATTTGGGTGACCAATGAGAAAGACGATACGATCAGCATTATTGATGTTGAAAGTGAGAAGGTTATTAGAACAATTGAGGTTGGCGAACGACCGCGCGGGATAACCTTTGCACAAGACTATTCCGTCGTTTTTGTCTGCGCTTCTGATAGCGATACAGTTCAAGTCATCGACCCAGACACGGGCAAGATTTTGCATGAATTGCCATCGGGCGAAGACCCCGAACAATTTGTGCTTCACCCCAATAATAAGCTCTTATATATCGCCAATGAAGACGACGCGATTACAACCGTTGTTGATGTTGATGAGCGTCGGGTTATCGCTCAAATTGATGTGGGCATTGAACCTGAAGGCATGGCTGTTTCGCCCGATGGGAAAACGGTTATTACGACCTCTGAAACGACCAATATGGCCCATTGGATTGATACCGAAACCCAGAAAATTATCGCCAATACTTTGGTCGACCAACGCCCGCGCCATGCAGAGTTTTCCCATGATGGCTCCGAACTTTGGGTAAGCGCTGAAATCGGCGGAACGATAACCGTGTTTGATACCGACACAAAAGACGAAAAAGCCAAAATCCTTTTTGAAATCTCCGGTGTCCATAAAGACAAAGTTCAACCTGTTGGCTTTGAAAAAACCAAAGACGGCAAATATGTTTTCGTGGCGCTTGGCCCCTCCAATCATATCGCGGTGGTGGACCCCAAAACCTACAAAGTGATTGATTATATTCTCGTTGGAAGACGCGTTTGGCACATGGCTTTTAATGCAGATGAAAGCAAGCTGTTTACAACAAATGGCGTATCGGGTGATGTTACGATCATCGATGTTGAAAGCTTGAAAGCAACCAAAAGCGTAAAAGTTGGCCGGTTCCCATGGGGTGCTGCGTTTAGGCCAACGACAAAATAGGAAATAAGATGAAAACACTAATCTTAGCGATAACCTTTATCTTCGGAGCCCTTCAAATTGCTATTGCCCATGACGATAGCGGGTTTGGTCAAGCGGGGGTCTTGTCAAAAAAGAACCGTGGCGAAACCTTAGAACTTTCGCTTTCTTCTGGTGAACCTCTTTTGGATGAAAAGCAGATCAAGCTTAAATCAGGCACCTATTATGAACTCGAGATCACCGCAGATGGCAGTCAAGAATTAGCCCTTGCAGGTGCTGGTTTCTTTCGGGCTATTTGGATTGATGAAATTGTCATAGAAGGCATCGAGATCAGACCTTTGGGCGTTGATAGCCTCGAATTTGACGAAGCAGGCACAGCAGAGATCAGCTTTCTTGCAATTAAACCTGGGACCTATAAGTTTGGCGTGCCGGGCAGCCAGTTGCAACAAGTGGAGATAATCATCGAGTGAATGAAGGCCTCAAGGTTGAAAGTTTGCTGCATTCTTATGGCAATAAGAATGCCTTAGATGGTATCAGTTTTACTGTAGCTAAGGGTGCTTTTTGTGCCTTGCTTGGTCCCAATGGCGCGGGAAAATCGACGCTATTTGCGCTTTTGACACGGCTGTTCACGCCCTCCAGCGGGCGCGTTCATATTGATGGGATAGACCTCTTTCAAAAGCCAAATCTTGCCCTGTCTAAAATTGGCGTCGTGTTCCAGCAGCCAACGTTAGACAAGGATCTAACCGTCCGCCAAAATCTGCTCTATGCAGCAGCCCTTCACGGCCTTTCAGGCAAAGCAGCAAGTCGCGCCATTGAAGCCGCTTTAGAGCGACTTGATATGCAACATAGGGCGCATGAAACCGTGCGTGCATTAAACGGCGGGCACCTTCGGCGCACGGAAATTGCACGCGCTTTAATTCATCAACCGCAGGTGCTTTTGTTGGATGAACCAACCGTAGGATTGGACGCAGAAACGCGCCGCATGATCACGGATCACGCTCATAAAATTACATCCGAGCAAGGCATAACAGTATTATGGGCAACCCATTTGGTTGATGAGGTTTTACCTGATGATCAGCTGGTTATTTTGCATCAAGGCAAAATACTCAAAGATGGCATTTGCAAAGACATAACAGGCGAGCAATCACTATCCGCCCGCTTTGCGGAATTAACAGAAAGCCAAGTCGCATGAAGCATGCATTGATTGGCACGCAAGCCATTATTAAACGCGAGGCGCTGAGGTTTGTTTCGCAACGGGGTCGGTTTATTGCCTCACTGGTGCGCCCCCTCATTTGGTTGATTGTTTTTGCCGCTGGCTTTAGAGCCGCCCTCGGCCTTTCCATTGCACCACCCTATGAAACCTACATCACCTATGAAGTTTATATCGTGCCGGGCCTTTGCGGCATGGTGCAACTCTTCAACGGAATGCAATCTTCGCTCAGTCTGGTTTATGACCGCGAAATGGGATCAATGAGATTGCTTTTAACCAGCCCTATTCCGCGCTGGTGGCTCTTGTTTTCAAAACTGCTTGCAGGAACGTTTGTATCCATCGTGCAAGTCTATTGCTTTTTGGCAATCGCAGCTTTGGTTGGCATCACATTCCCGATCCATGGATATATCTTGGCCCTGCCCATCTTATTGTTAAACGGATTGATGCTCGGCGGTTTGGGGCTTTTTCTATCTGCAACGATCAAACAACTTGAGAACTTTGCAGGCGTTATGAATTTTGTGATCTTCCCAATGTTCTTTTTATCAACAGCCTTATATCCGCTTTGGAAAATGGCTGAAGCATCTGTTTTGTTGAAGAACATCTGTGCATGGAACCCTTTTTCACATGCCGTTGAATTGCTCCGTTTCGCGCTTTACGGCCAGTTTAACGGCACAGCGCTTGTCGTTGTGGTCTGCGCCTTATTGGTATTTTTAGGGGCAAGTGTGTGGGGCTATAACCCAGCCAGAACTGGGCTTGCACGAAAAGCAGCTTAGAAAACTTTGCGCTTTTGATTGTCGTTTGCTTTGGTTTTCACCAACAAAATACAGTATTTAAAAACACCTATTTTTAAATCACCTGCACGGACACGAAAATTTAATTTTCAACCATTTGCTAGTCAAGAATTCTTAAGTTAACATTCTTTGAAATGGTGGGAGGCCGTTTGAAATTATTATTTATATTTGAGGGAGGAAGAAATGAAAAAACTAATTATCGCAAGCATTGCAACAGCACTAATGGCCACGACTGCTTTGGCTGAAGGGGTGACTGAAGCTGATCTTGCAAATGACACAGCAACGACGACCAGTATTTTGACAAATGGTATGGGGCGACATTTACAACGTCATTCGCCACTTGAAAAATTGAATAAGAGCAATGTTAAAAACCTTCTCCCTGCTTGGGCTTTCTCTCTCGGCGGTGAAAAACAACGCGGACAAGAAACCCAGCCGCTTATCCATGATGGGTTGATGTTCATTACGGGTTCTTACTCTCGCCTTTACGCGATTGATGTGAAAACAGGTAGAGAAGTATGGCAATATGATGCCCGCTTGCCAGAAGGTATTTTGCCTTGTTGTGATGTGGTCAATCGTGGCGCTGCAATCTACGGCGATAAAGTATATTTCGGCACACTTGATGCCCGCATTGTTGCCCTAGATGCTAAAACTGGCAAAGTTGCTTGGCGCAAAAAAATTGCCGATTATAAAGCAGGCTACTCCTATACATCCGCCCCCCTCATCGTAAATGGTCTTGTCATTACAGGTAACTCTGGTGGCGAATTTGGCATTGTTGGTGAAGTGCAAGCGCGCAACGCAGAAACAGGTGATCTTGTTTGGACGCGTCCCGTTATTGAAGGCCACTTTGGGACTTTAAACGGCGAACAATCGACCAGAACAGGAACGCTTAACGCGACTTGGCCAGGAGACCTTTGGAAAACCGGCGGCGGCGCAACTTGGCTCGGCGGCTCTTATGATGCCGATACAGATACAATCGTCTTTGGCGCAGGCAATCCAGCGCCTTGGAATTCATGGCTAAGATCGGCAGGTAATCCAAAAGGCACCGAAGGCGACAACCTTTATGCCGCCAGCCGCATCGGCATGGACCCTGCTACAGGCGAAATCAAATGGCACTTTCAAACCACCCCACGCGAAGGCTGGGATTATGATGGTGTGAATGAGATGGTCGCTTACACAGATAAGTCTGGCAACAAACGCTGGGCCACAGCAGACCGCAATGGGTTCTTCTATGTGCTTGACCGTCAAGATGGGAAATTTGTTTCAGCAACCCCCTTTGTAAAAAACATCACATGGGCAAAAGGCATTGATGAAAATGGCCGACCTATTTTCAACGAAGATAATCGCCCCGGCGACCCTTCGGCTGCCGCTGATGGCAAAAAAGGAGAGACGACCTTTACAGTCCCGTCTTTCCTAGGTGGTAAAAACTGGATGCCAATGGCGCACTCGCCAAAAACAGGCAACTTCTATGTTCCTTCCAATGAATGGGGCATGGATATTTGGAATGAACCTGTGACCTATAAAAAGGGTGCCGCTTATTTGGGTTCTGGCTTCACCATCAAGCCGATCTTTAAAGATCATATTGGATCACTTAAAGCCATTGACCCTGACACTGGTGAGGTTAAATGGGAATTCAAAAACAATGCTCCCCTTTGGGCCGGTGTCATGACAACTGCTGGCGGCCTCGTCTTTACGGGAACACCAGAAGGTGAGTTCATCGCGTTTGATGATGAAACAGGTGAGCAGCTTTGGTCTTTCCAAACTGGTTCAGGCATTGTTGGCCAGCCCGTTACTTGGGAACAAGACGGCGAGCAATATGTCTCAGTTATCTCTGGTTGGGGCGGCGCTGTTCCACTTTGGGGTGGTGAAGTTGCCAAGAAGGTGAACTACCTCAATCAAGGCGGAACACTTTGGACCTTCAAATTGCCAAAACAACTTGCCTCTTCAAACTAAGAATAACGGGCCTGATGGTGATCACTGTCAGGCCCAAAATTTAAGATAAAATAGCAGCCAGCGAAACAAAGATGCCCGCGCTTTGATCCTGGTCAAGTTACTGATAGGTCAGTTTGCGGTCATCTTACTTGATACTGCTTGCAATTAAGTTTTCAATACATCGATCAAGCGGCAGCTTTGGTGACTAATGTCCATTCAACCATTGCGATGAGACGTTTAATCAACGAGCGTAAAATCACAAACTCTGTGAAATGGCGTTTACGTGTTTACTAACGGATTGGGCTAATAAGCAACCCTTTTATCGCTCATGCAGCGACCGTGACAGCGTCTTAACAACAGGCTTCATCATATATTCCAAGATCGTACGTTCGCCCGTCACAATGTTTATTTCAGCCGTCATACCAGGAATAATTGGAAAGCTTTCACCGTCCCGCTCCAACACATTTTTATCTGCTCGCACCTTAATACGATAAAAACGGTTGCCTTCATCGTCCTCAATACTGTCGGCAGAAATGGACTCTAGCTTACCTTTAAGACTGCCATAAATTGAGAAATCATAGGCCGTCATACGAATGTTTGTTTCAAGATCGGGACGCAAAAAGGCGATGTCTTGAGGCGGCACCCGCCCCTCGATGAGCAGTGAATCATCGGCTGGAATGATCTCAACAATATCCACGCCTGATGAGATGACCTGTCCTAGCGTGTTGACGTTGATCGACTTTACTGTGCCTGCAACGGGGGAGCGCACAATGGCGCGTTTTAGTTGATCCTGCGTTCCCTTGATCGCTTCTTTCAAAGCAGACAATGCAGTGCGTGTTTCATTGAGCTCGTTTAATAGATCGCTGCGCAGTCGGCTAAGTTCTCGGGTTTTAATTTCCTTATGACTTTGAATGGCAGCTTTTAAACGGGGAACCGCATTTTCAGCCGTTGCAATGCCCTCTTTAATCTCCGTGATTTGGCGCTCCAACGTTAAGAGTTCAAGCTTGGGGGCCGCTCCTCTTTTTACCAGTGGGGCAATAATGTTGCGCTCTGACTGTGCAAGCTCTAACCGACTTTTGGCTGATTTTGCTTTGGATTGTTGTTCTGAGATTTCATGCTGACGTTGCGCTATTTCAGAATCTTGTTCCGCTAAAAATGCCGTTTTTGAATTTTGTCGCGCCTCATGCAATCCAATTTGCCCGTTCACGACGGCTGGATATTTTGCGATAAATTCTGCATCAAATTGGGGCGCGACATCATCACGCTCAGCTTCAAGACGAACAATTGCGCCTTCATAGCCGACGATTTTTTCCTCAGCTTCCTTCAATGAAGAAGAAGCTTGTGCGGTGCTAATTTCAACCAGCGGTTCTCCCGCCTCAATCGTGTCGCCATCTTGCACGTGGATCACACTGATAATCCCGCCTTCCAAATTCTGAACAACTTGGACCTTACCTGCAGGAATAACATTGCCATCAGCACGCGTGGATTGTTCAACCTGTGCGAAAGCTGCCCAAGCAATAAAAGCGCTGAGGAACAAGATCAAAACAACCTGTGTTAGCCGCAGAAAAAACTTAGGCGCTTCTAGTAAGTCTGCGCTTTCAGAGGTCAAAGTATCATTCTGTTTCATGGTAAGTTTCATGCCTCACCCCCTGCACTCTTGCGCGTTTTTATCTGCGTGGATTGGATATTTGTTCGGCGCGCTTTATGAATACTAATCTTGCGGTTTGGCTTCTTACCTTCAGACAATTTTGCAAGCACCTTGTCTTTAGGGCCATCAAACAGAACTTCGCCTTTGTCCATAACGATAATGCGGTCAACCAATTCAAAAGTACTCGGTCTGTGTGTCACCACCAGCAAAGTATGATCTCGATTTGCTTTTTCAAAACCATCAATAACAACACGCTCCAACCGCCCGTCCATATTGCTTGTTGGTTCATCGAGAAGCAGCAAAGGTGGATTGGAAATGATGGCGCGCGCTAAGACGAGGGTTTGTCTTTGGCCAGAGGAAAGATTGGTTCCGCCCTCCGTTAAGAGCGTGTCAAAGCCGTGGGACAAACCGTTGATCCAGCTAAGCGATCCAGATGTACGCACAGCATTCACCAAATCAACATCAGTGAGAGACGGCATGTGGCCCATCAAGTTTTCGCGGATCGTTCCCGCGAACAAAGTCGCATCAGCACCCGCCCAACCTATGTGGCGACGGATTTCTGAAGGGTCAAGCGCGGACAAACCAATGCCGTCGACGAAAACCCGCCCTGAGTCTGGCGCGTATAATTTTGCGAGGATTTTTAATAATGTCGTTTTGCCAGAGCCCGAATGGCCGATAATGGCAACCTTCTCACCTTGCTTAATGGAGAGCGACACATCTTTTAATGCCGCGACTTTGCTCTCATCATCGTAAGTGAAGGAAACATTTTCAAACTGAACATCGCCTTTGATGCCCGGGTGTTTGATAAAGCGACTAGTTTCGCGGCGCTCTAATGGTCGTGATTGTATTTCGCTCAAGGCGCGCTCAGCGGCCTTAACTTGATACAAGCGCAAAACCAAACTGGAAATCTGACTAACTGGCCCCATTGCGCGACCTTGGATGATCATGCAAGCAAGCATCGCACCGGCAGATATTGTGCCAGCAATAATGAGATGAACCGCTGCAACGACGAGTGCGACGGTTGCAACTGTTTGAGCTAAAACCATGAAACTCATCGCAAAATTGGTATAGGCCCGACTTTTTACACCGGAACGAATTTGAGCCGCAGCGGCTTTTTCCCACTTTTGCGCGGCCTTACGTTCAAGCCCGATCGCTTTAAGTGTTTCAATGCCTGATATTGTCTCAATCAACACCGTATTGCGGTTGGCTGTGTTTTGATAAGCTTCTTCTGTGATTTTAGCCAAAGGCCGCTGCACCAAAAAACCAACCAGCAGCATGAGAGTGATCGCGATTATTGTGACGTAAACCAACGGGCCGCCGATAAATGCAATCACACCAACAAACAGGAAGATAAAAGGTAAGTCGCCAAAAATCGCTAATGATGCGGAAGAATGAAATTCGCGAATAACATCTGTATCCCGAAACGCATTGGCATCACTGCCCACCATTCGGCGTTCTTTAGACAAGGCTGTTGCAAGATAGCGGGCGAAAATGCGGTTCAAAAACAGCACATCAATCCGCCGCGATGTTCCATCAACGATGTGGGTTCGCAAAAGCCTAAGCGCAAAATCAAACAAAGCGGCCAAACAGACCCCAATTGCCAAAACAGTCAGTGTATCAAGCGAGAAATTAGGCAGCACGCGATCATAGACATTCATCGTGAACAGCGGGATGCCAAGGCCGATTACGTTGATTGCAATGGTGGCAAACAGCGCTTCAGAGGAGAAGATTGGAGACGAAAACAAACCACGCACTGATATGGGCGCATCGTCTTTTTCATCGTCTGCGCGTTGGCATGTCATCAGCACAGGATTTTTGCCGATAAAGTCGCTCAGCAATATCGTTTGGTCTTGCTTGTCGTCGTCATCTTTGTCGGCAAACAGGCTAAACGTGAGGGTTTTATTTTTCTGCTCTGCCGTAACCGACGTGATGACGGCATATCCATTACTCATCTTAGCAATGGCTGGCAGCGAGGCATTGGAAAGCCGCTTTAATTTTCCAGAAAATCGAGTGACATTAAGACCAATAGCGTCGCCAATAACAGGCAATGTTTCAACATCGGTTTTATTGTCTGCAAAGACAGTCGTGTGCTCAATTGCGTATGGCGAAACAGGATGATCAAACCGTTCGCAAACATACGATAAGGCCCGCGCTAAAGGCTTAGGCTTTAAATCGGCCACATCACCTTTTTGATCAAGACCTTCGGAGCCATCAGCTACGAACGCGTTAACTGTCTTTTTGAGACTTTCAATATCTTTATTCAAAATCAACACCACCAACAACTTTAGGTAGTATTCAATTTACGTGAAAGCCGTTAAGAGATTACTTACCATGTGGAAGGTTGGCGCTGATATTGATGGTTTAACTGCGTTTATCGCAAGTTTTCCCATGCATCGACATCTTCAATCGTTAGTCGGTATGTCTGCGTCGCCGCTTTTGGCAACTGAACGCCCAAAGATTGAACCAGTTTCCCGCTCAACGCTAGAATCCGAAAGCGGTTGAATTTGCCTGTGAATTCTTCTGAAACGGCCGCAGAACGATTAACGAAAATATCGTTTTGGATATCCAACACATCAAGCAATGACCGGCGACCGGCATCAAATTGAGCAAGATAATCTGGCAAAATACGTCCAGCGCGGTTTGCTTTACTGCGCATTAAAGCAACACGTCGTTTGGCTGTCGTCGTTTGTCCATAAGCAAGACGTACATCGCGCGATATGGTGCGTTTCGTAATTTCCACATCATTGCGGGCTTCGGCCGCACGAAGTTCTGCTTCGCGTCTTCTCGAACGATTAATGCCGCCGCCATAAAGTTTGTACTTGAACCTTACAAGGGCTTGCCCATCAAATTCAGATCCGCCGCCGCCTGGTGTTTCATTGAAAGTTTCAAATACGGATGCTTCAAGATCTACCTGCGGGAAACGGGAGGCTTTTGCCACTTCAACCGCAGAAAGAGCGGCATCTGCATCAAAAACGCGGGCTTGAACTGCAGGCGATTGCGACGTCGCAAGCGCGACCGCATCTTGTACTGTGTGAGGGAAATGAATGCTTGGCACCTTCACCTTATGCAATTTCCCAGGCTCACGCCCAACAACGGAGAAAAACGCTGTGCGTGCATCGAGGATTTGTAGCTCAGCACTTTCAAGATCAATCTTTGCCTGCTCCAATTGAGCCAGCGCTTGTTGAACTTGAGTATTCGTTCCACGCCCCGCATTCGCACTTTCACGCACTTTGCCGACGATACGTTGGTGAGCGCCGACATTTTGGCGGGCAACTGAAGCAATTGTATGGGCTCGGCGTGTTTCTAAAAACGCGCGAACAACTTGGAGAGTTACTATGTTTGAAGCATCTTTAACCCGGCTTCGCGCAGAAGCACCGCGCGCTTTTTGGCGCTTAATTCTGTTTTTCGCCTCAAAACCATCAAAGAGCTTTTGGGTAAGAGAAACGCCAATATCCCCTTGGACGCTGGCGCCATCACGGATGAAGTTTCTATCATCACGGCCCACACCAACACCGCCGAAAAGGTCTACGTTGGGACGTTTCAAGCCCTTTGCTTGCCGCTCTTCTTGTTCAATAGCGGCTCGATTGAGAGCTAAAGCGGCAATTTCCGGATTATCTATAAGTACTTCTCGTACAACACTTCTCAATGTTTCCGCATTTGTAGAAAAAGTACCCAAACCAACCAACAAGGTTACCGTTAATCCACCTATTTTAGTTCTCTGCCACATAGTCCACACCAAAATTTAACCGATTTAAGACTAATCAACGTTAGCAAAAATCCGCATAAATGCTCGGTCGCCCACTATTTTTCCACGAAAAACAAATGGGAAAGCAGGTTATTCCAATATAAGTGGTATTTATAACGCATATAATAGGTGTTTATTCATAGTTACACAACTAAATTTCCGCCATTGGCCAACCCTGCAAGGTCTGAACCTGTAACTCCTTCGAGAATCACTAGCTCAACCGCACCACCACCACCATTGCCATCAGCATCGATGGAAACAGTCGTATCCGTGCCATCATCTGACAATGATAAGAAGTCTTCAATCGGGTCGTTTTCCGTATCAATCAATGCAGATAGATCGAGCGCGTCACCCTCTCCAATACTGAAATCTGTAATCGTATCGAGATTGCCATCGTCATCGCTTAGCTCATAGACGAAGGTGTCAGCACCAGCACCGCCCGTTAGCACATCAGCTCCCTGTCCGCCCAAAATTGTATTATCCAGCGCATTACCAGTGAGCACATTTGCGCTGCCATCACCGGTGAGAACAGAAGAGGCTGGATCGACAGAAATCGACAACGTATCATTGACCGTCACACCTCGGTCATCGCCATCAATAGGGGTCGCGGCAATACTTAAATTGACGTCCCCATCAAAGCCATCAACGGGGTCGAACTGCAATGAATCTGCTTCTTCCTGCGTGCCAGTAAAGGTGAACTGCCCGCCACCATCATCACTCAAAACGCCAGAGGCCGCAGTCAAGGTTCCGTTAGAAACACCCGTAATGACCAGCTCTACAGTTTCGTCGGCATCTTCAAGACTTACCCCATGAACAACATCCACGACGCCGCCCTCTAACACCTGAGCGTTAATTGGGGCCAATGTTACGCTGTCTGCAACAGGATCGATTGTGATTGTTACAGATGCTGACTGCGTATCACTGCGTTGAATAGTCGCACCAGTTTCAACGGATGTTGCATCCACATCAAAGACCACTTCGCCTGAGAAATTAGCATCAGGATCAAAACTCAATGCCGCTGCTTCTGCTGCCGTTCCAAGGAAGGTGAATTGCCCGTTTCCATCATCAACAAGGCTCCCACCAGTGCTGACAATTGAACCGTTAGCAACATTGGTGAAAACCAATTCTACTTGTTCATTTTCATCTTCTTGACGAACATCCAGATCAAGCGCAACGACTGTATCTTCAGCCCCACTTACGGGCACTGGGGTGATACCAATGGAGTCAACCACCGCGTTCACTGTCACATCGAATGGAACAGCCACTGACGCAAGATCACCGTTTGAATCAATTGCAAATGCATTGAGACTGAGATTTAGCACACCCGCAAAATTGCGCGGCGGCGTTAGCGTCAAAGTAGCAAGATCAGCAGCAGCAATAGTGAAAGACCCATCACCGTTATTCGTACCCGCCGACAGCAAGGTATCATCAGGCAGACCGCTGATTGTGACAGACAATGTTTCCGAACCATCCGCATCGTCCAAGGCTGCTGAAAGGCCTGTAAGTGCAATCGGTGTATCTTCGTCGCCTGACGCGTCGTTTGCTATTGCAATCGGCGTATCTGCGACAGCGTCAATATTGACCGTAAAGGTCTCTTCCGTCTCCAAGCTATCGCCATTGCTGGCTTCTTGTGAGGTTGCTCTTACAGTGATGTCAAAGCTGCCTGCCGCATCCGATTCTGGTGCAAGCGAGACATTGCCAAGATCAGCCGCTGGCACCGTGAAGGTGGTAAATCCACCTGATGACACACCAGCACCCGCATTGTTGAGCACGACAGTGTCTGGAACAATGATTGTAACATCACCCGAGATACTCTCAGAACCGTCATTGTCTTCCAGCCCGATAGAAAGGCCGAGCGCCAATTCGTTATCTTCCAAACCATTGGGATTGCCAATTGAAAAGTTCGGTCCATCAGCCTCAGCCGTTACAGGGATGCTGAAAACTGAAGCGCCTGAAGATGTTGACTGCAGGTTTGCATTGGTTGATGTCGCTTCAACCGTAATATCAATGCTTTCATCGCTGTCTGCGAGTGGGCCATCCTCGTCGATGCTGAACGTTACAAGACCGTTGTTTACATCCTCAGCAGAGGCAAAATAAACACCTGTACCTGGATCAAAAAGCGCGCCTGATACAATCACACCATCGGGGATATTGGAGAATACCACACCAGTTTGAGTGCCCGGTTCTGCCGCGATTGTTAAATCAAGAACAATCGCGCCATCTTCCTGTGCAGACAATCCAGAATCTAAGCCTAAGCTTGGTATCGCGGGTGGATTGCCATCCTCTGTATTGCCGTTTGGATCAGGCTCAACAGTGACCGTGAAATTAGCTGGCGCAGAGAATGTTTCTAAATCTCCGTCATTCTCTCTGGAGATAGAGGTCAATGAGAACGTCAAAATGCTGTCTTCGGCGGCGCCATTTGCGAGCAAATGAAGGTTTGCCAAATCTGCCTCTGACACAGAAAATACGCTGGAAGACAAAGGCGTGCCAATCAGGTTGCCATCTGCATCCGTAAAGGCAAAAAGCAAACCATCAGGATTGTTTTCTACCTGGATAAGGTAATCGATAGATTCCGATGACTGTTCACCAAATTCTGTATCGCGATCAGTCAATTCACCTGACAATGCCAGTGCAATTGGGCTTCGTGCTTCACCTGAAGCATCTTCCGCCAACGCCGTTGGCACATCAGCATCGCCGATCAGGTCAATGCTGAAAGTACCCGAACTTGTGCCCTGAACTGTCTCGATGCCATTGGTATCTTCAAACAACCCAGTAATTGGGATGCTGAAATCTCTATTGCTATCAAGGAATGGTTCCGTCGCAAGCGATACACCATTCACATCACCAGCAGCCACAGTTATGGTGCCGTCACCATTGTCGGTGAAATTGCCATCGATGAAGTTGCTGATGAAGAAATCAATGTCTGAATCACCGGCATTGCCCGGTTCCAATTCATTGAGGCGCCCTTGAATGCCTGCATTGGCAATCAAGCCTGTTAGGTCAAAGGTGATGCTGACCAAACTTTCACTGCCGTCATTGTCGCGGAAATTGAAATTATCTGCATCAGCTAGCGGTATAGAGTTGTCTTCCGTCACCTGAACTGTGTCGTTCAAATTTGCGCCATCAACAACGGGTGAAACGGTGATCGTAATATCATCCAAATCAGTCACGGCTTGATTGCCGTCATCTTCTTGAACAACAATTGCCAACCCTAGGCTTGGCAAAACATCCGCCAAATAATCACCTGAGAAGTTTGGATCGGCTGGAAGTGTAAATTGATCCAAATCCGCGAATGGAATTGAATAGATACCAGGGCCAATCAATGACCCAACCGCAGGAACAAAACCAGCAGGCAAACCAGAAACAATCAAAGACGCTGTCTCAGAACCGTCTGTATCAACCAACAAGTCGCTGATAAGCGTCGATATTTGATCACCAATTGTGATCGGCTGGTCTTCAACAGCTGTAATCTCAAGAGGTGGCGCGATAATCGGATCAGCAACACCTGTTACCACAACATTCAGCGGGACTGGCCCTGTCGTGACACTATCCCCATCACCAGCATTGCCGGGCAAGTCTTCTGCAACGGTTACAGAAACGCCAAGGGTGAAATCGTCATTCGAATTTGGAGGTGGCAAGACGAAAATTGCAGGCGGCACTTGGCCGAAAATATCCCCAGATTCAGCCTGATCAAAAGTGAAGGTAAACGTACCATCTCCATTGTCGACAGGCGTTCCAATTGGGTTGCCATTTTGATCAATAATGCTTGCCCCAGCTGGCACACCAGTAATCACAAGCTCAGTGATAACTTCAGAACCGTCATCATCACTCAGTTGCGGATTAATCAATAGGCGGATTGGCGTATCTTCAAAACCAATATTCTCGCCAGTCGCATCTGTTACAGACAGATTCGCCCCATCAGCAACCGCCTCCACATCAACTGTGAATGTTGTTGTATCAACCGCTTGTGCAACGGCAACTTCAATGCCTGTCGCTGCTTCTGTTGAAATCACTTCTAGCGTGCCGCTAAAGGTACTTGTGGCTGGTGATGGCAAATTTGCAGCAAGATTGACTTGCAAAGATGCAAGGATTGCATTGAGATCAGCCGTTGTATCTGCTATCACCGTGAACACATTATTGGCAGATGAGATATTGCCATTTCCCGGCAAGCTGCCGAGTGTTGAGGTGATTGATGACCCATCTGGAAAGCCAGATATGCGCGCAGACAATGTTTCTGATCCATCAGAATCCAATGATGGAGACGCCGATAGGTTCAGCGCAATCGGTGTGTCCTCTAAGCCACTGACGTTACCAGCCGTTGCGGTTGGGTCATCAGCGACTGCACGCACGCGAATTAGATGATTTGTTGGCGCTGTTGATGCCGTCGATCCATCTTCGTCCTGACTGGTCGCGGTCACATCAAAAGTAATATTGTCATCGTCATGAGTAACAAGCGTTAGGGCAAAGCTATCAATAGCAGCTTGAATATCGGCTTCACCATTCGCGCCCGTACGGCTTGATGTGATGACAAACGAACCAGGCGTCGAGGTATCGATTGTTACATTGGCAATCGTGTTATCAAAACTTACCGACGAAATCGCTGCTGCTGGTCCTGCAAAATTCGACAACGTAACCGATGTGATCACTTCGCTGCCATCCGCATCAGCAACTCTTGCATTGATATTGGTACCAAACCCAACAACACCAGTCCCACCGACATCTTCATTGACTGTGGTTGAACCTGAAATTAGAGGCACATCAGCTTGTGCATCAACCGTGATGACAAAATCATCAAATGCGGTTGCCGTTGTTTCTGGATCATCCGTTGCAGCATCCGTTGCCGTCGCCGTTATGCGCAAATCAAATGTACCTGAGGCATTTTCAGCCGGTGCAAATTGAAGTCCAGCAAGTTGTGATGCCGTCAATTGGAAAGCACCATCTGCAAATGGAATTGGCGCGCCGCTTGCGGTGGTGAAAATCAGATCTTCAAGATCAACACCAGCAGGCAGACTGTTTGCCGTAATTTGATAGGTTAATGTCTCTGAACCATCATTATCGTTCAAGCTACCAGATTGCCCCGTTAGCGTGATCGTTTGATCTTCTTCAATGGAGCGATCATCTGGCGCAACAACATTTGGCACATCTGCAATTGGCACAATATCAACCACAACCGTTGCAGTTGTTGACGCCGTTGCTACCGCAATACCACCACTCACATCACCTGGTTCTGTTGGCGTTGTTTCCGTGGCTGTTGCTGTAACAGACAGGTTAATATCATCACCAGAACTGGCTGCTGGAACAATCGTTGCTGTTCCCAAGAAGGCATTCAATCCAGCCAAACCACCCGTAAAGACATCAGGGTCTATCGCAATGGTTATAGTCTCCACACCGCCCGTGACTGTGGAGTTCAGCGTGACACCAGTAGGCAGCGGATCAGTAAACGCGAAAGTTGCGGCCCCTGGAATGGCACCAATCACCACCTCGGTGATTTCTTCCGAACCATCAACATCACCAAGCCCAACACTAATCGGCACACTAATTGGCGTTGTGGCATCTTCAATGTCACCACCAGAGCCAGAAACAGTCGGCGCGTCTGCGACCGCTTGGACGATGACATCATGGTTGAAATTGGTTGTCTCCGGCGCGAGGCCCGAGCCTGGTTCGCTAACGGTTACTTCAACACCAACACTGAAGTTTTCATCCGTGTCTTCCGCAGGCGTAACCGTAAACGTATCGATCAAGTCAAGTACATCTTGAACCGTCGCGGATGATCCAGCTGGAATATCAAACGTGATGTTCCCATCTGTGGCGCGTGTATCGATGACATCGATACCTGCAAAAGCAGTAAAATCAATCGTGGCATTATCTGGAATACCACTGAAAACAATATCAACATCCGTTGAACCATCAGAAGCATCACCAATATTGATGTCAATATTTTCGCCAACGTTCACGACAGTGTCTTCGTTGACTATTTCAGACCCCGACCCACCGAATGTCGCCGCATCAACAACTGGATTAACTGTGATTGTAATGGTGTGGCTGTCTTCTTCAAAGTTCAAGCCATCAGCGTTATCGCGCGCCTCAGTGGACCGCGCGGTAAGAACTAAATCGACTTGCCCTGAGAAACCGGGAACAGGAGTAAACACAGGATCGGCCGCCAATTCAGCCTCGGTGAAAGTAAAGGTGCCGTCACCATTATCAATTCCAGAATCAAAGCTTGCACCTGCTGGAACACCTGAAATTACAAATGTAAGGGCCTCAGAACCATCTTCATCCAAACTCGCGGTCGCCCCAATGCCAGATATGGAAATGGGATCGTTTTCATCCGTCGTGACAGCCACATTTGCATTGGCCGTTGGCGCATCTGCTACAGCTGTAACGGTGACAGCATGGGCGCCAACACTGGTGGTTGTTGAACCATTATTATCAAGAACATCAGCGGCGACATTAAGCGTGAAGTCGTCATCTGAATGTAGCGCTGGCGTGAGAGTGAGGGTTGCGAGTGCTGCGCGGATTTCTGCGTCGGCTGCTTCCTCATCCAGATTACTCGATGTAATCGTCACCACACCTGTTGCTGCATCATAGCTAAATGATACAGTTGCTGGCTCACTGCCATCAAGCGTCACACTCTGCGGCGCATCGGCGCCCGTTGGGATATCGCTGATGGTAATACCTGTAATGCGTTCAGACCCATCCGCATCAATCTCGGCAAGACCAATGTCCGCGCCAATTGCAATCGGTGTGTCTTCGTTACCAGCAGAGCTGCCAGTCACAACAACACCATCAGCCACAGCATCAACTTCAATCGTATGCGACCCGATGCCCGTGGCCGTCGAACCGTCATTGTCAGTGGTGGTAACTTCAACACCAAGGGTTAGGTCTTCATCACTATCTGCTGGCGCTTGTGCCTGAAGGCTATCAAGAACAGCATTGATGTCGGCTTGCGCCACATCACGGTCTGCACTGGAAGAGGTAATGGTGATGGTGCCCGCGACAGGATCAAGAACAAACGTCGCCGTGCCAATGTCTGTGCCTTCAAAG
>JBDWKL010000007.1 GCA_039973685.1 Hyphomicrobiales bacterium | reverse complement strand
TGATGCTTTCGATTCCATCGATGTTTCTGGCGACGAAGAAATGTCGACAGATGACGTTGATGCATTGTTTGACGATGTACCAGCCGCTACCGATGATGACTTAGGCTTCGATAGCATAGGTGACGACGATTTCGCTAGCATAGACGACGACGATGATGAGGATGTCTTGGAGCTTGCTGCTCCAGCAGCTGTTGAAGAGCCTGAAATTGAAAGTGCTGCTTCTGACGACGACTTGGGCTTTGATGCCGTTGAGGACACATTTGAGGTAAACGCCGTTGCCGAACCAGCGCCACCAGCTCCCTCGTTAGCTGAAGAAGTTCCCTTGATCAGCGAGAATGTCGCGGCTTCAGTCAAATCATCCTTTGGTGCTTTGCACAACGGAATGGGCGTTTCTTCATCCACAACAATTGAAGGCTTGATGTCTGCAATGTTGCGTCCAATGCTTAAAGAATGGCTTGATGAAAACTTGCCTGAAACCGTGGAACGTCTCGTGCGTGAAGAAATTCAGCGTATTCAAGGCCAATAAGTAGCTCAGTGAGCTGCTTTAACAGGGCATATACCCTTCAATCTGTCTGTTTGTTTTTAAATTGACGTTACGCTGGTTGACCGCACCATCGCAGCGCCTTAACACGTTTCTATTCAATCAATAGAGACACGTTATGCTTGATAAAAATTACGATGCCGCGAGTGTTGAACCTCGCATTTATGACACTTGGGAAAAAGCCGAAGCTTTTCGTGCTGGCGTAAACGCCGCCGAAGGTGCTGATCCTTATTGCATCGTGATCCCACCACCCAATGTAACGGGCTCTCTACACATGGGCCATGCGCTCAACAACACGCTTCAGGATATCTTGGTGCGCTTTGAACGGATGCGCGGTCGCGACGTTCTTTGGCAAGCAGGTACGGACCATGCGGGCATTGCGACGCAAATGGTGGTGGAACGCCAGCTGGCTGACAACAATGAGCCAAAACGCCGCGAATTGGGTCGTGAGAAATTTCTGGACCGCGTGTGGGGCTGGAAAGAAGAATCTGGCGGCAGGATCATCGGTCAGCTTAAGCGCCTTGGTGCATCTTGCGATTGGTCGCGTGAGCGCTTCACCATGGATGAGGGCTTGTCTGCTGCCGTTCTTGAGGTCTTCGTTACGCTTTACAAAGAAGGCCTTATCTACAAGGGCAAACGCCTTGTAAACTGGGACCCGAAATTTGAAACGGCGATTTCTGACCTTGAAGTTGAGAACATCGATGTTGATGGCCATATGTGGCACTTCAAATACCCGCTCGCAGATGGTGAGACATATGAGTATGTCGAGAAGGACGAAGACGGCAACATCACTTTGCGTGAGACACGTGATTATATTTCGATTGCAACGACCCGTCCTGAAACCATGCTTGGTGATGGTGCGGTGGCTGTTCACCCATCTGATGAGCGCTATGCGTCAATCGTGGGTAAGCTTTGTGAAATTCCTGTCGGCCCGAAAGAGCACCGCCGCTTTATCCCGATTATCACGGATGAATACCCAGACCCTGATTTCGGTTCAGGTGCGGTAAAGATCACGGGCGCCCATGATTTCAACGATTATCAAGTGGCAAAGCGTGGCAAGATCCCGATGTATCGCTTGATGGATACGCAAGCAGCTTTGCGGGCAGACGGTGCGCCTTATGCGGAAGAAGCCGCGAAAGCGAAGCAGATCGTAGAATCGGGTGAATTGCCTGACGAAGAAACTGTCGACGCAATCAACCTCGTACCCGATGACTATCGTGGCCTTGATCGCTTTGATGCGCGTAAGAAAATCGTTGCAGACATCAATGCCGACGGCCTTGCCGTTATGACCAAAGACGAGGACGGCAATGCTGTTCCTATGGTCGAGAACAAACCAATCATGCAGCCATTTGGTGACCGCTCTAAGGTGGTGATTGAGCCGATGCTCACCGACCAATGGTTTGCCGATGCTAAAACGCTCGCAGAACCAGCGCTTGCTTCTGTTAAAGAAGGCCGCACGAAGTTTGTGCCAGAGAACTGGTCGAAAACCTATTACCAGTGGATGGAAAACATCGAGCCTTGGTGTATTTCACGTCAGCTTTGGTGGGGACACCGTATTCCGGCTTGGTATGGGCCAGATGGCGAAATCTTTGTCGAAAAGTCCGAAGAAGAAGCTCAAGCTTCTGCTGAAACGCATTACGGTAAAGCCGTTGAATTGACGCGCGATGAAGACGTGCTCGACACATGGTTCTCATCAGCGCTTTGGCCGTTTTCAACGCTTGGTTGGCCTGAAAAAACGCCAGAGCTTGAGCGTTATTACCAGACCGACGTGCTGATCACTGGTTTCGACATTATCTTCTTCTGGGTCGCTCGTATGATGATGATGGGCAATCACTTCATGAAACAAGAGCCGTTCCACACGATTTATATCCACGCCCTTGTTCGTGATGAGCATGGCGCGAAGATGTCGAAATCTAAGGGCAATGTGATTGATCCGCTGGAGCTGATTGACGAATATTCTGCCGACGCTCTGCGCTTCACTTTGGCTGCTATGGCCGCACAAGGGCGCGACATCAAGCTCTCGACAGACCGCGTTGCTGGATACCGTAACTTTGCGACGAAGCTTTGGAACGCCACACGTTTCGCCGAGATGAATGAGTGTAAGCTTGTTGAAGGGTTCAAACCTGAAGACGCGAAAAGCCAGCTCAACCGCTGGGTGCTAACCGAGCTTTCTCGCGCGGTGAACGATGTAACCCGCGAGATTGAAGCTTATCGCTTTAATGAGGCAGCAGCATCAGTTTATCGCTTTGTGTGGAACAAGGTTTGCGACTGGCATTTGGAAC
Organism: Hyphomicrobiales bacterium; assembly: GCA_039973685.1. Taxonomy (NCBI): domain Bacteria; kingdom Pseudomonadati; phylum Pseudomonadota; class Alphaproteobacteria; order Hyphomicrobiales; species Hyphomicrobiales bacterium. The sequence continues at coordinate 903 of JBDWKL010000007.1, read as the reverse complement.
TTGCAAAGCCAGTCTTCGGCGGTGACGACGAGGCGGCGAAAGCTGAGACCCGCGCAACGACGGCCTATGTGCTTGATCAAATCTACGCGCTGATGCATCCGTTCATGCCGTTTATCACGGAAGAACTTTGGGAGCGCACTAGCGGCGAGGGTGTTTCTCGTGATGGCTTCTTGATGCATTCCTCATGGCCTGTTGAAGGCATTATGGATGATGCGGCAGCTGACGAGATCAACTGGTTGATCGACCTGATCACGGCTGTTCGTTCTGTTCGCGCAGAAATGAACTTGCCTGCGAAAGCCCGCACCGACTTGCTCTTGATTGGCGCAAATGACGACGAAAAAGCCATGTTAGAGCGCAGCATGAACGCGCTTCAGCGCATGGCCCGCGTTGATAACGGTTCTGTTGCAAGCGAAGCGCCACAGGCGTCTGCTCAAATCGTGGTGGGTCAATTGACCGTCTGCTTGCCGCTTGAAGGTGTCATTGACTTCGGCGCTGAACGTGACCGCTTGAATAAAGAGCGTAATAAAGCGACAGGCGAGATCGAAAAGATCGAAAAGAAACTCGGCAATCAAGGCTTCATCGCTAAAGCGCCTGAGGCCGTGGTCGCAGAACAACGCACCCGCTTGGAAGACTTGCAAGCGACGGTTGCGAAACTGGACGAGGGCATCGCGCGGCTTGGGTGAGGGAGGTCTCTCATTCATTGTTAAATGGCCGTTACTCAAAATAATAAGATCGGCAATTTGATGAAAACCAACATAGCGACCGACCGCAAAGCCAACCTGCTGGGCAGTGTATGGATGGTTGTTGCAATGGCGGGGTTTGCGGTTGAGGATACGCTCCTCAAAGCCGCAACCGAGACGTTATCTTTAGGCCAAGTGCTGATCATTTTTGGCTTGGGTGGCG
>JBDWKL010000006.1 GCA_039973685.1 Hyphomicrobiales bacterium | reverse complement strand
AAGGCCGTTCTCTATCCGGTCCATATTGTCATCAATCATTGCAGGCCAACGATATTCTTCAGGCCGCGCAAAAGTTTCATAGCGGGTTGCAACCGCGCGCTCTGTTACTCCATTGCACACGGCATGAACTTGCAACACATTGGTGCGCTCATCACCGGATGTTGGCAGCATGGTTTGGTTGCCAGATAAACGGATGAGATAATCGCAAATATTCAAGCTATCATAGAGCTTCGTGCCGTCCTCCAAAACAAGTGTTGGGATCATACGAAGCGGGTTTTGTTCGCCAAATTCTCGGTTTGGGTTCCCCGGTGCGACCACAATCTCGATCAATTCGATTTTGTCAGCAAGACCGCATTCCTGAATGACGATGCGGGTTTTGTTTACAAAAGGGGAGGCGGGGTTTTGCCAAAGTTTCATCATTACTTTTTATCCTTTTTAAGGGTGCGTTCAAACCAATCAAGGGCGAGTTCGGCCCATCCATCAGGCACTTCATGGCCTCCAGGATGAAGGGCAAATTCTAAAGCAGATCCTTCTGCACAATGTGTCCATATTCGACGCCAAAAAGGGCCGTCGGTTACGAATTTATCTGGCCGATATTTTACACAATCATTTTCAACGCGCCACTGGTTTAAGGTGCGGTAAATATCACCTTGTTCAACGCGGCCATTGGGTGTTTCCCCAAGGGGGCGCCCTTCTAGTGGCACAGTTTGATCGCGCCAACCATGGGTGTGCAAGAGCTTCACAGGGCCAGCGCAGTCTTCAGGGTGTGGACGCCAAAATCCACCTGCGACGGGAGCAAAGGCTGCCGCGATTTCTGGGTCGCGGCACGCAAGATAAGAGACGTTGGAACCACCAATCGAATACCCCGTCATTAAGACGCGGTCGCGATCAATGTTGAAGCGCTTTTCAGCGTCATCCAACATTTCCCGCGTGAAGCCTGCATCATCTCGGTGTGGTTCAAATTGCGGGATGAAGGCCCAACCTGGACCAAAGCGACTGCCAGGCCGTTTCTTGCCATTGGGTGCAAGCACCACATAGCCGCGTTTGGTGAATGTTTCTGTCATTTTAGCGCGGAGTTTGAAAATACGCGCACCCCAACCGCCACCGCCATGAAAGAAAATGACAGCGGGACGTTTTCCATTGTCCACGCTTTCAGGCTCCACCGCGTAATAGGAGCCGAGCGGAACATTGCATAAGCTATCTTTATGCGCCCCGCATTTTTCGGCTGCTTGCCCGGTGTTTGTAAACAAAAGCCCGAGCAAGACAGGAGCGAGAAAGTGGAGTGGCATAAACAGGGTCCCAATCAATTTAGGTAAAGAGATTTTAGTCACGAAAAAACAAAGCCATCAAATCCGCTATTGCGGTTGATGGCAATTTGTTTTTTATCTGCTCTTTAGAAAGTGATCGTGGTTTTAAAGCGCGTCGATAATTCGCCCCACACCTGTTCTCACTGGGTCAACTGTAGGCAAACCATATTTTGCTTCAATGTCTGCGAGACATTTTTCAGCTTCATCATCATTGAGAACCTTCGTATTGACGCAGATGCCAACAAATTTGACGTCTGGATTGGTGCGTGTTGCAAAGCGCAAGACGGTTTCCATCGTATCTTCAATACTTGGCAATGTATAATGAGGCAGACCGCGCATGTGGGTGCGGGTTGGTTCATGGCAGATGATAAGCGCGTCAGCTTGCGAGCCGTGGATGAGGCCCGTTGTTACGCCTGAATAGGACGGGTGATAAACAGAGCCTTGGCCTTCAATAATATCCCAGTGGTCAGCATCATTAGCAGGAGCCAATTCTTCAACGGCACCGGCAAGGAAGTCTGACACAACAGCATCAATTGAAATGCCAGCACCTGTGATCAAAATGCCCGTTTGTCCGGTCGCACGGAAAGTCGATTTCATGCCACGTTCTTGCATTTCTTTTTCGAAGGCGAGGGCTGTGTACATTTTACCGCAAGAACAATCTGTGCCGACTGCAAGCAGGCGTTTGCCTTCGCGTTTTTTGCCATCAGCAATTGGCGGTGTGTGGGTTGGGTGGCGCACATCAAACAAAAGGCGGCCAAGGCTGTCAGCTTTTGCTTTGAGTTCAGGAATATCGCTGAGTTTATTATGAAGGCCTGCAGCAATGTCCATGCCTGCTTCTAACGCTTCCATTAAAACGGCAACCCATTCATCAGAAATAACACCACCGCGATTGGCAACACCAATTACAAGCGTGCGAGCGCCCGCTGATATACCGTCAGTGATCGTCATGTCTTTAATGCCAAGATCAGCTTTGCAGCCATCCATACGATATTGGCCAACAACATTTTCAGGGCGCCAATCAACCATTCCTTGCGCCACTTTCGCTGCAAGCTGATCGGGTGCATCGCCAAGAAAAACCAATACTGGGCTTCTAATTTTCATGAAACAAATCCTTATTAAAATGCCAAGTTTTAAAGCATTGCAAACTAACTCTTAAGCAGCAGAGTAGCTTTGCATTCACCTATGCAAAAAGAAACCAGCCGCACTTAGACATCTATTTCGATAATAATTAGACTCCTTTTGCAAGGGCCTGCGTTAATCCCACTTGCGTTATTCCCTGTTTAAGAAGCGTTTTGCTTCGCAAGCAGGGCATCAAGGTCTTTGCGTGTGGTTTTGTACCCAGACCACTGGTCGCCTGATGGTGTAAAAACGAAATTCACATCAGCGAGCTGCTTGATCCGTTCAATGACCAATTTCAATAATGTTTTATAGGCGGCAAGCTCCAGCGCTTCTTGCGTTTTTTCTTCTGGCACATCAAAGCGAACAGCTTCAATAATGGCGCCCGTGTCTACCTTCGGCTTCATAAAGTGAAACGTAACACCGTACGTTTTCGCTTCATCTCTCAATGCATAGGGAGCAGGCATGTAGCCTGGGCGGTCTGGAGGGCCTGGATGAAAATTGAAACAATTTCCATTAAGCCGTTCAATCACGCGTGCTGGCACGATATCGCCGGTGCAAAATGAGATCAGCCGCATATCCGCATCAGCTTTTTGGGTGAATTCATCCAACTCTGGGATGGTTCTCATATGAAGTGCGCTGACATCAGGGCTGACGCTCTTGATGAGTTTTGCGAAAAATGCCGCATCCACATCGTTCATCAACAGCAGAATTGCTTTCTTTCTGGAATTTTCGCTCATTACCAAACAGCTCTTGCAAATAAAGTAGATTAGTCGTTATGGTGTGCCACTACCGGGGGTGTCCTGACAAGGGACTGAGAGGTTGCTACACGTGAGATTGTTGGTCTCGAAAAAGCGCAACTGACCCATAGAACCTGATCCAGTTAACATTGGCGTAGGGAAGGTGAGTAAAAGCAGGATTGCTTGAACGCTCCATTTCCCTAGTAAAACCAGTTAATTTTGGATCTTTAGAGCGATTTGCTATGGAGAAAAGCTATGAACGCGCTGACACCAACCGTTACCTCTGGCCCGCTGCCAGCTTCCCAAAAAGTTTATAAGTCAGGTACGCTTTATCCCGATATTAAAGTGCCTATGCGTGAAATTCAGGTCCACCCAACCGCTGGTGAGCCGAATGTAACGGTTTATGATTCGTCTGGTCCATACTCCGACACAAATGTTGAGATCGATATTGCAAAAGGCCTGCCCCGCACCCGTGAAACATGGGTTGAAGCGATGGGCGATTGTGAGCGATATGAGGGACGTCACATTAAACCAGAAGACAATGGCTTTGCTTCTGGTGATAAACTCACCCAAGAATTTCCAGTGCGCAACCAGCCGTTCGTTTCCAAAGATGGAAAAGCTGTAACCCAGCTTGCTTATGCACGCGCTGGCATCATCACCCGCGAGATGGAATATATTGCAATCCGTGAAAATCTTGGTCGTGAAGCGGCTAAAGAAGATTTGGTGCGTGATGGCGAAAGCTTTGGTGCTGAAATTCCAGATTACATCACACCAGAATTCGTTCGTGATGAAGTCGCGCGCGGTCGTGCTGTGATCCCTGCAAACATCAATCACCCAGAAGTGGAGCCGATGATCATTGGCCGCAACTTCTTGGTCAAGATCAATGCCAATATTGGTAACTCAGCTGTCACCTCTTCCATGGAAGAAGAAGTTGATAAAATGGTTTGGGCAACCCGTTGGGGCGCTGACAATGTGATGGACCTTTCAACAGGTCGCAACATCCATAACATTCGCGAATGGATCATTCGCAACTCAGCCTCACCAATCGGCACCGTGCCAATTTATCAAGCGCTTGAAAAAGTGAACGGCATTGCTGAAGACCTCACATGGGAAGTTTATCGCGATACGTTGATTGAACAGTGTGAGCAGGGTGTCGACTACTTCACCATCCACGCTGGTGTGCGCCTTCACTACATCCCAATGACGGTGAACCGTGTAACAGGCATTGTGTCTCGTGGCGGCTCTATCATGGCAAAATGGTGCTTGCACCACCATAAAGAGAGCTTCTTGTATGAGCACTTCTCAGAGATTTGCGACATTATGCGCGCTTATGATGTGACGTTCTCACTCGGTGATGGTCTTCGCCCTGGCTCGATTGCCGATGCCAACGATGAAGCACAATTTGCTGAACTTGAAACGCTTGGTGAGCTTACTCACATTGCATGGGAAAAAGATTGTCAGGTGATGATCGAAGGCCCTGGCCACGTGCCAATGCACAAGATCAAAGAGAACATGACCAAGCAGCTTGAGGTTTGTAAAGAAGCCCCATTCTACACGCTTGGGCCCCTCACAACGGATATTGCACCGGGCTATGATCATATCACATCTGGCATTGGTGCTGCGATGATTGGTTGGTTTGGTACGGCGATGCTTTGTTATGTAACGCCTAAAGAGCACCTCGGCCTACCAGACCGTGACGATGTAAAAACGGGCGTGATCACTTATAAGATTGCAGCCCACGCAGCAGACCTTGCGAAAGGCCATCCAGCCTCGCAAATCCGCGATGATGCAATTTCACGGGCACGCTTTGAGTTCCGTTGGGAAGATCAGTTCAATCTGGCGCTCGATCCAGAAACAGCGCGTGATTTCCACGATGCAACCTTGCCAAAAGACGCACACAAAGTGGCTCACTTCTGCTCTATGTGTGGTCCGAAATTCTGTTCAATGCGCATCTCGCACGACATTCGTGCTGAAGCGCAAAAAGAAGGCATGGAAGCAATGGCTGAGAAGTTCCGCGTTGGCGGTGAGCTTTACATGCCACTTGATAAGGTTGAGAAATCTGAACCTGCTGAATAGGCGGTTTTAACAAACCTATTTTGAAACTGAAATGCTCGGACTTGTTCCGAGCATTTTGCTTTGGACCATAATTTTATAGGTTTGGCGATGAATTTGATTGCTAAGAAATCCGTTTGTGCCAATGATAAGATCAATGCTGGAAATCTATTTGAGTGGCGGCTCTTCGTTCAGGGTCTAAGAGTTTTCGTGAATGCCTAACTTATTTTGACCTGCTTGGGGGCAAGCGAATGTCATATAAAGACGATAAATTAACCGCCAGCGATTTTACGCCGCTTCTCGCCCTTATGACGGGTTACGCCTTTTTGATGTTTGCGGGCGGAATGAATTCGCTTGTGGTTCCAATCCGTGGATCGGCAGAAGGATTTTCCACATTCTCGCTTGGTCTGCTTGGTACCAGTTGGGCCATTGGCTTCATCACGGGCTCTATCTATGTGCCGCATTTGGTGGCGCGTGTTGGTCATATCCGAATTTTCGCGGTGATGGCGGCCCTTGCAACAATGGCTGTCATTTTAACGGTACTGCTGGTTCATCCAATCGCGTGGATACCACTGCGGGCAGCGGCAGGTTTTTGTTTTGCTGGTGCTGCCATGATTGTGGAAGCATGGATAAATGAGCGCACCAGCCGTGGGACGCGCGGTCGCGTGTTCGGCATTTACACAATGGTCAATTTGGGCGCGACGACAGCAGGACAAATGTTCCTTGTGACAGGTGACACGGGTGGCGTGGCTTTTTTCCTGATCGCGGCAATCTTTTACACATTGGCCATTGTGCCACCTGCATTATCAGCGGCCACAAAACCGCGTCCGTTGCGCAAAGTGTCTTTCGACTTGCCGCAAACATGGAAGAACTCGCCGATTGCCGTGGTGGCTGTGGTGTTGATTGGTGTTTCCAACGGAGCATTCGGAACGCTGGCAGCGGTTTTTGGGCAAAAGGTTGGCCTTGGTGTTGCCGCCATTGCAACCTTCATGAGTGCCGCGATTTTGGCGGGTGCCTTGGTGCAAATACCAATCGGATACCTCTCCGATAAATTTGACCGCCGTCTTGTCTTAATAGGAATTGCTGCGACAGCGGTTGTTGTTGATGTCTTTTTTCTGATTACCTCAGATTTCAATTTTTACGTGGTGGTGGCCGCTGGCGCTATTTTCGGAGGTGCGGTTTATTCGCTGCCTCCGGTCGTCATGGCCCACGCTAACGACCACGCGCCGCCAGACAAATATGTTCAGACTTCAAGCAGCCTTTTGATGATGTTTGGCGCAGGCGCCATCGCAGGGCCAGTGATTGCAGGCTCTATCATGGATGTTGTTGGCGAACGAGGCTTGTTCATGGTGACGCTCTTTGCTCATGCTGTGATGATTTTTTACACAATTTGGCGCACCGTCGTCCACAAGGTCAAAGCGGTTGCAAAGGAAGACAAAGTTGCCTTTACCCGCATGGAACCTGGCCGCGTTATCATGGCGCCGGTTGAATTGTCCGAGATGGATTTTGGCTTAGAAGAAGACGAAGAAAGTGTCGCCCCTGAAATACCAGATCGTATCCGCGAGGCTTTTTCTAAGAAGGGAGGGGATGGTGACAAAGAAACCAACCTCCACAAAGGCCAATCAAGTGATGATACCCACGGCGGATGGTAGGTAAAGCGGGCGCGGTATTAAAAAATAATGTCGTGCGCTTTGCCTTGGATAAAGCCTGCAATTCGGCCAAGGTCTGCTGTGGAATTCAGGGCTACTTGATGGTGAAGTTTTACGTGCCGGTCTTTAAGCCAGTTTTTAGTAAGACGTGTGCGATCTGCCTTATCTTCTCGCCACAAAAGCAATTGCAGGTCGCGATTTTCGCGTGTTGCAAAGATGATTTTTTCAAAAGTAGAAAGCTTTACAGGTCCGCTGTCAGCAAGGTGGTTTTCGCCGACGAGAAAAATCTGGTCACTGTTTTCTGAAACGGCCTCTGCCCAACAATTGTTAGAAATAGGATTGCGACATAATAGCAATGTATTGGCAGCGGCGCCGTCCCGTTCTTCAAGCCAGCGCGAAAGATCGGTGTTGGAAACGCAACTCATATCGAGGTTTGTTTCGTTGCTCATCACAAGATCCCAATCACCTTTTGCGGTAACGTACTCGCCAATTTTTTCGATCACATTATCAGGCATAGCGCCATCACGGTTAGCCATTAATGCGACGATCCGTCCCGCTTTCGAAGTCTTGGATTTAGCTGATTTATTAAGGGTATTGGCAACGCGCCGCGCGAGTGAAGCGATGATTGCTTGCGGCAAGTCCGGCATTTGTGCCGTGAGCTTATCGTAAGTTTCTTTGTCAAAACGGATCACCTCACCACTCCTTGTGGCTTTCACATTAGCAATCCGTTGGCTACCAGCAAAAAATGCGATCTCACCGATGAGCTCACCAGAGGAAACTTCGGCGAAAACTGTATTGACATTACTCACCTCAAACCGCCCACGGGTTACAACGAAAAAGGAATCCGCCGGGTCGCCCTTCCGCATCAATAGTTCATCGCGTTCAACGGTTTGCCGGGTTACATTTTCGGCGATGACCGCAATATTTTCATCGGTCAAATCTTCAAAAAGCGCGATGGAACTCAAAATACTATTAAGGTCGGTTTCTTCATTTAATTGGTCTCGATCAAATATCAAAAGTCCGGCCCTAAACTGATAAAAGGTAATTAAATACCGTTGCTTGTTTTGCCATCAATCAAAAGCAAAACGGTGAAAACTGCAACAGTGTTTATTTCTCATTTGATGAGGGCTGCAACATTCGGCTTGCTGCTAGATTCTTATTATGAAAGGGTTGTGTAAGCATAAAATTCGGCAAGATTGGATATTCAATGCACATTCGTTCAGCGTGGCATAAGTTACCTGCTGCGCAAAAGGGCATGTTGTGCATTATCGGAACAACGTTGTGTTTTGCGGTGATGGACACAATGGCCAAGATCATGGGCCAGCGTTACGATCCGTTTTTTGTGGTTTGGACGCGGTACTTATCGCAGGCTATATTTACCCTGATGATCTTTGCGCCAACCTTGCATATTTATGGCAAGACCAACAAATTAGGCCTTCAAATCATCCGGTCAATTTTATTGTTTGGCGCAACCTGCTGCTTCTTTTCAGGCTTTGCGGTTATGGCAATGGTTGATGTAATCGCGGTTGCTCAGGTTGTTCCTCTTATCATCACGGGATTGGCTGCTTTTGTGTTGGCTGAAAAAGTTGGGCCCTATAGGTGGCTCGGCGTGTTCTTTGGGCTGATCGGCGCATTGATCATTTTACGTCCCGGATTTAGCGGGCTTGGTTGGTCGGTATTATTACCGTTGGGCGGTGCTTTTTTCTTTGCAACATATTCGATCGCAACCCGCTTTTTGGGAAACACGGATCATGTGTGGACCACTTTCATTTACACCGGCGTTGCAGGCGCTATAGGTGCCACATTTGTTGTGCCGTTCTTTTGGACGATACCAGCGACATCTGATCTACCAATCTTGTTGGTAATGGGCGCAATAGGTGGCTTGGGGCAATTGTTGCTGATCTTTGCGTTTTCCTATGCCGCAGCCTCGTTACTTGCACCCCTCCTTTATGCGAGCATGGTTTGGGCCGCTCTGATTGGCTATTTCTTATTCAATGAAGTGCCGGACTTTTGGACCATTACGGGCGCTTTCATGATTGTGGCCGCAGGGCTATATGTTCGCCATCGTGAGATGAAGCGTCAGCGAGAAGCGCAATAAAAAACCCAGCACAAAGGCTGGGTTTTTGAAAATCGTAAAGCGTCTGGCTAAATTAGTTGCCGAGAATGCCTTTGTAGCGGTCTTTAAAGCGTGATACGCGACCACCGCGATCGAGAAGCTGTGTGCCGCCACCAGTCCAAGCTGGGTGCGTTGTTGGGTCAATATCAAGCGTCATTGTGTCGCCTTCAGAACCCCAAGTTGAACGTGTCTCATATGTAGAGCCATCGTTCATGACCACTTTGATCATGTGATAGTCTGGGTGTAGATCTTTTTTCATCGTTTTCTCTTTCAAAAACCGTGAATTGGTGGGGCGGGCCTCGTCCAATCCGGTTGCATCGTACTATTCCGTTGCGGTTCTATAATCTGAAGTGAGCAATAGCACAAGTCCTATTGCAATTTAGGGCCTTGCTCCTTTAAAACGGGTAAAATTCTTCCTGAATAAAGTAAGTTATGCAGACCTCCCAAACACACAATAAAAATAGGTCCGAAAAAGCTGATAATGAGAAGGCGCGGCGCTCCGTCAAACCTTTGCGTTTGTTGGCTCCTTATATCTTCGGCAATAAGGGTCTTGTTTTCTGTGCATTGATCTCGCTGCTGGCGGCCTCTGGGGCCACATTGGTTGTTCCCATCGCGTTAAGACGGGTTGTGGGCAATGGGTTTTCAGACACTGATATTGAAACCATCGATTATTATTTCATGGCGATGATTGGTGTGGTTGTTATTTTGGCATTTGCCAGTGCGGCGAGATATTATTTCGTTACGAAAATTGGTGAGCATACGGTCGCCCAATTGCGCAAAGATGTTTTTGCGTCTGTGCTGAAATATGATTCAGCCTATTTCGATCAAGCCCGCACGGGCGAGGTTGTCTCACGCCTTACAGCGGACACAACCCAGATTAAATCTGCGGTTGGGTCTACGGCTTCTGTGGCCCTTCGTAATATTTTATTGTTTGTTGGCGCGATCATTATGATGGCAGTGACATCCTTGTCGCTTTCAAGCCTCATCATTTTCGCCATTCCGTTGATTGTTGTGCCGTTGGTAGCCTTTGGTCGGTTGGTGCGGCGCCGCTCGCGCGAGGCGCAGGATAAGCTTGCTGACGCGTCGGCCTATGCAACTGAGATGGTTGGCGCTGTGCGCACCATTCAAAGTCTTACGGCAACAGACCGTGTTCGCGGTAAATTTGCGTCTGTGGTTGATCAAAGTTTTGAAGCGGCAAAATCAGCGGTTAAAGCCCGCGCCTTGCTGACCCTTTTTCTCATTTTCATCGTCTTTAGCAGCATTATTGGTATTTTGTGGGTAGGCGCTCGCTCAATTGCTGAGGGTACGCTTGCTCCTGAATTCTTACTCCAGTTCTTGCTTTATGCTGTGTTTGCAGCAGGTGCGCTCGGGTCATTGTCTGAGGTCTGGGGCGAGCTTCAACAAACGGCGGGTGCGACAGAACGGTTGATGGAATTGATTGCGGAAAATCCAGCCATCATTGCACCGGAAAACCCAAAACCGATCCAAGCAGGAGACATCTCTTTTAACAATGTCACCTTCGCCTATCCTGCCTCACCAGAAGCTGAGATTTTGGGCGGGTTGTCGTTATCAATCAAGCAGGGGGAAACTGTCGCGGTGGTTGGCCCTTCTGGGGCGGGAAAGAGCACGCTCTTCCAACTGCTCACGCGGTTTTATGACCCAAGCAATGGCTCGATTGGAATCGGCGGCGTTAATGTCAATGAAACCGACCCAGACGCCCTTCGCTCACTCTTTGCTTTGGTCCCGCAAGACCCTGTCATTTTTAACGGCGATATTGAAGGTAATATTGCTTTTGGTGTAACGGGTAAAAAAGCAGAAGCCTTGACCCCGCAGATGATCAAACAAGCGGCAAAAGCTGCGCGTGCTGATGAGTTTATTGATGGGATGAAAGATCAATATCAAGCTCTCGTCGGCGAACGCGGTGTGACATTATCTGGCGGCCAAATTCAACGCCTTGCTATTGCCCGCGCGATTTTGCGCGATGCACCAATCTTGTTACTTGACGAAGCAACCAGTGCGCTTGATGCTGAAAGCGAAGCGCATGTGCAAGCAGCCCTCGATGATTTGATGGAAGGGCGCACAACATTGGTCATTGCTCACCGCTTGGCGACAATCTTAAAGGCGGACCGCATCCTTGTTATGGATAAGGGCCAGATTGTTGAAGAAGGTACTCATGCGAGCCTCGTGAAAAAAGGTGGTCTTTATGCCCGCCTTGCTAAACTACAATTTGAAAATGATGCGCTGTTAAAGCCCGCTGCTGAATAGGATCAATCATGGAACTGACAATCAAACGGCCAGATGATTGGCACCTGCACTTGCGCGATGGCGCGATGCTTGAAGGCGTCCTCCCCCATACAGCAAAAGATTTTGCTCGTGCGATCATCATGCCGAACCTAGTGCCACCCGTGATCACAAGCGATCATGCGCGTGCTTATCGTGATCGGATTATGGCAGCACTCCCAAGTGACATGAGCTTTCAACCGCTCATGACGCTTTATTTGACGGAAGAGACAGATGCAGATGACGTGGTCTCAGCCTATGAAGAAGGCTTGATCCGCTCGGTAAAATTATACCCTGCAGGCGCGACGACGAACTCGCAATCGGGTGTGCGTAATTTTGACAAAGTGGTACCAATTTTAGAGCGCTTGGCGGAAGCAGGCGTGATTATGTGTGTGCATGGCGAGGTCACGGACAACGATATCGATATCTTTGACCGTGAAGCCGTTTTCATTGACCGCGTCCTCGACCCTCTCCGTCAACGCGTGCCGAACCTCAAAGTCATGATGGAGCATGTCACAACGTCAAACGGTATTGATTATGTGAATGCGCATGATGAGAACCTCGCGTGCACCATCACCACGCACCACCTCATCATCAACCGCAATCATATGTTGGTAGGTGGCATCAAGCCGCATTATTACTGTCTGCCGGTTGCTAAGCGCGAAAGCCATCGTCTGGCTTTGCGTGAAGCCGCAACCAGTGGCGATAGCCGTTTTGTGCTTGGCACAGATTCCGCGCCACATACGGATGACCTTAAAGAGCATGCTTGTGGTTGTGCTGGTATTTTCACCGCGACCAACACCATGTCTTGTTTGGCTCATGTGTTTGAAGAAGACGGCAAGTTAGAAAATCTTGAAGCGTTCTCATCGCTCAATGGCCCTGCCTATTATGGCTTGCCAATAAACAGCGATACCATCACTTTGGTGAAAGGTGACACGCCAGTTTCATACCCTGAAAAAATAGAAACCGGAGCCGGACCAGTTACCCTGTTCGACCCCGGTTTTGATTTGTATTGGCGCGTGGCTTAATTTTTAAATTCACGCCGCCGACCTAACGGTCTTCGCTTTCCCATTAACGTTAGAAGCGGGCGGCGCATAAGCGCCGGCCAGCTCTTCGCTGTCTAAGAGGCTCTAGCCTTTTTTGAGGTTAAGCTGATAGCTGGCTGCTTGATATTGGAAGCCTTGATCTTTCGCGCTTAGATAGCCGACAGATGGGAATGGCATGTGGTAGCCGATGAATGGAATTTTATCAGCTGCAATCATGCCAAGCAGGCTTTTGCGTGTGGCGGCAGCTTTTTCTTTGTCCATATCAAAACGCACGTGCCAATCTGGGCGCTGGAGTGAAACCACATAATGGTTTGCTGCATCGCCGATTAGTACCAAACGCTCGCCTTCGCTTTCAAGGTGAATACCCATGTGGCCTGGTGTGTGGCCTGCGGCATCAAGCGCTGTAATGCCAGGTGCGATGGTGTCGCCTGGTTTTACGAATGTGAATTTTTCAGCCAGCGGTTTAACATTGGCATTCACCAATTTCGCGACCCGTTCAGTGCCACCAGACAAGCGGCTTTCTGGCGTCCAAAAATCATATTCAGCAGCACTCGTTACATAAGCAGCATTTGGGAAAGTCGGAGCGCCGTCTTCCATCAAACCACCAATATGGTCTGGGTGCATGTGGGTGATGACAACATGTGTCACATCTTCTGGCTTAATTCCAAGAAGTGCCATGTGAGCGACAAGGTTGCCAGCAGCTGGGCGGCGTTTTGTGATTTCGCCATTACCTGTATCAAACAAAATGGTGTTGGTGCCATCTTGCACGAGGGTCGGCGTAAACCCGATTTCCATTTTATCGCCTGGCAAAAAGTTTGCTTCAGCCAAAGCTTTCACTTCTGCTGCTTCAACATTTTGACCAAAAATTGGGTGGGGGCCAGGAAGCTGCAACGCGCCATCAAAGAATGTGGTGACTGCTAATTTGCCAACCGCAATCTTATTCGCAAATGGGCGTGAAGGGATGCTTGGGTGGCTATCTGCTAAAACAGGTTGCACAAATCCAGTCGTCGCCGTCGCACCTGCTGCCGCAACAACGCCTGCTGCTTGAAACAAATTGCGTCTGCTCGGTTTGAATTCACTCATGAATAATTTCCTTAAAATGGTGGGTGATAGTGAAATGTCGAAAGTTGGATCACTAATCAAATCGGGTCAAAGTGACGACGATTTACTGTGATTTGTTCGCCAAAAACTTCACGGCAAGATCAGTATGGTCTGTGAAGATACCGTCGGCACCGGCCTCGATGACAATCCGCTGCATCACGTCATCATAGCTTTCTGCCCAAGCGGGAAGCGCGTCGGCTCGTAAAGTGTAAGGATGCACGTCTAAGCCGACTTTATGAGCTCTTTTAACGAGGGAGCCTTGAACGCCAGATTTGTTGATTATGTGCGGAATCCATGGGCCAATTCCTTCAGCGATCTTTGCGACTTCGGCCAAACCTTCGGCCGTGCGCAGATAATCAAAATCAACATTCGGACTTTCACCCCATGAGTTCGGTGCGATCAACTGAATAAGCTTGCCTTTAAAACCAAGCGTGTTGCGAATGCGTTGGTTCTCGTTCCAATCAAAACACTGCAGATAAAAAGGATCATCTTTCGTCGCATAGCCATGCTTGGCGAGTGTCTCAAGGACAATTTTGGAAATGTCTTGACCCTCGGCACGGTGAAAAGCTGGTGCCTTGATTTCAGGGTAGATGCCAATCGATTTACCCGTAGATTTGTTAAGCCCTGCAATAAATTCTAATTCTTCATCCAAGGTCGGCACGCGAAAAGTGGAGGTTCCACTTGGAAAGCGATTTGGAAAAACTTGTTTTCCAGTCTTCAAACTAATCCGCTCGAAAGCGACGAGGCTTTTGATTTCTGCAAGGGTGAAATCAATCGCATAATAACGCCCATCATCGCGTTTGCGGTCAGGAAATTGCTTGGCAACATCTGTCACCGTATCGAGATAATGATCATGCAAAACGACGGGTACGCCGTCTTTTGTCAACACCACATCCTGCTCGAGATAGTCAGCATTCATGCCATGGGCGAGCGCTTTCGCAGCTAATGTATGCTCAGGCAAATAACCCGATGCCCCACGATGGGCGATGACGATTTTATCTGTGGTCTTATCTGTGGCAAGCGCTGAATTTGTCATGAAACTAACAATGGTCAAGAAAGTTAAAAATGTAAAATATTTTCTCACGAAGTGCCCTCAAAGTTGCACCTACCGTAAGACCATCGTTTCAATAAATCCATGACCAGACAAGGTAAAAATGTTTGATCACGAAGGGTTTACAATATGTGATTTTATTTGCTTAGCTAATAACCAGCGGAAATAAAATCCGCTTTGTACATTTTTCTGGGAGGAAATAAAATGAATTATAAAGCGACTATTAGTGCGCTTGCTATGGGAGCAGTGTTCGCGACAAGTGGTGCACTTGCTGCAGATCAACAGTTTATTTCAATTGGTACAGGCGGCGTTACGGGAGTTTACTATCCAACAGGTGGGGCTATCTGTCGTCTGGTCAACAAAAAGCGCAAAGAACATGGCATCCGTTGTTCAGTCGAATCCACAGGTGGTTCCGTTTACAACATCAATACGGTCCGCGCTGGTGAGCTAGAATTCGGCGTTGCCCAATCAGATTGGCAATTCCACGCCTTTAACGGCACATCGAAATTTGAAGCTCAAGGCAAGTTCGAAAACCTTCGCGCGGTCTTTTCTGTGCACCCAGAGCCATTCACTTTGGTCAGTCGCAAAGGCGCAGGCATTAGCGGTTTTGCTGATCTTAAGGGCAAAAAAGTCAATGTCGGCAACCCTGGTTCAGGCCAACGCGCAACGACTGAAGTTGTGATGGAAGGCTTCGGCATGACAATGAGCGACTTTGCTCTTGCTTCCGAGCTTAAAGGCTCTGAAATGGCGCAGGCGCTTTGTGATGGTAAGATCGACGCAATGATCTACACAATTGGCCACCCAGCTGCCGCTGTAACAGAAGCAGCGACAACATGTGATGTTGAACTTGTGTCAGTGAATGGCGGACCAATCGACAAGCTTGTCAATGACAATCCTTACTACCGTGTCGCGACTATTCCAGGTGGCATGTATAGAGGGAGTGATGCTGAAACAACCACATTTGGTGTTGGTGCAACATTCGTATCGTCTGCCGATGTTTCAGACGAGGTTGTTTACACAGTTGTAAAAGCAGTCTTCGATAATTTTGAAGATTTCAAGAAACTTCACCCCGCTTTCGCAAACCTGAAAGAAAGTGAAATGATCGCAGACGGTCTTTCCGCTCCGATCCACCCAGGTGCTGCGAAATACTACAAAGAACGCGGCTGGCAATAAGCTGCAATTTCAACGGCTCGGAGTAATCCGGGCCGTTTTTCTTTTAAGTATTTGATTTTGATATGGGGCATTGAATAATGAGTGCGGATAACAAGGTAGTCGACGCGGATCAATTGGTTGCAGAAACCGAAAGCGGCGCGCGTAATGCGGTCGGTCTTGCTGGAAAGATCATCATAGGCATCGCTTTTGTATGGTCGGTGTTTCACATTTACATCGCCTCTAGCATTCCATTTTTCCTAACAGAAAACCTCGGCATCAACGTTGTGTTCAATAACCAAGAAGCCCGTCAGGTTCACCTTGCCTTTGGCTTAACCTTGGCGATGCTTGCCTATCCATTATTCAAATCGAGCCCGCGCGATCGGGTTCCCATTTATGACTGGGGTTTGGCCATCTTAGGGGCCGCTGCCTGTCTTTATCTTCTCTATTTCAAAAACGATATTGCCGGACGCGCCGGATTGCCGACGACAGGTGATTTGGTGATGTCCACCATCGGCATGGTTACCCTTGGTATCGCAGTATATCGTGCACTTGGCCTTGCGCTCGTCTTGGTCGCCAGTGTCTTCGTCTTTTATGTGTTCTTCGGTCATTACGACTTTATGCCGGAAGCCATCCAGTGGAAGGGTGCTTCATACGGCAAAGCGATGTGGCACTTCTTTATGCAGACAGAAGGCGTTTTTGGTGTCGCGCTTGGTGTGTCTGCCTCCATGATTTTCTTATTCGTGTTGTTTGGCTCACTGCTTGAGAAAGCGGGTGCTGGCAATTACTTCATCAAGGTTGCCTTCGCGCTGCTTGGTCACCTGCGTGGTGGCCCTGCAAAAGCGGCGGTTGTCGCATCAGCGTTATCCGGTCTTTATTCAGGCTCTTCAATTGCTAATGTGGTGACCACGGGAACCTTCACCATTCCTCTTATGAAGCGAACAGGCTTCTCACCTGAAAAAGCAGGTGCTGTGGAAGTGGCCTCTTCAACCAATGGCCAGCTCACGCCGCCAGTTATGGGTGCGGCTGCGTTCTTGATTTCAGAATTTACAGGCGTCTCTTATCCAGAGTTGATCAAACATGCTTTCTTGCCTGCGATCATCTCGTACATCGCACTTGTGTACATCGTGCACTTAGAAGCTTTGAAGCTTGGCCTTAAAGGCATGGAGCGCCCAACACCGCTTGGCAGTTTTGCGCAACGCCTTACAGGTGTTCTGTTTGGGTTTATCGCTATGACGGTTCTAGCAGGCATCGTCTACTATGGGCTTGGCTGGATCAAAACAGCTTTTCCTGGCATGGGCTTTTGGTCTGCGGTCACCTTGTTTGTTGGCGCTTATCTGTTCTTGCTATCGCGAGCCGCTCGTCATCCAGATCTTGCAATCGATGACCCCGACGCGCCAATGACAAAACTATCCCGCCCCGGCGAAGTTGCGGTTACGGGTTATCATTACTTATTGCCAATCGTAATTTTGATCTGGTGCATTTTGATTGAACGCCTGTCGCCAACTTTGTCTGCTTACTGGGCAACAATAGCGATGATTTTCATCGTCTTCACCCAAAAACCGTTGAAACGGATGTTCCGTGGTGAAGGGGCTTTGATGGTTGGCCTTAAAGAGGGTTGGCATGATTTCTTCGATGGTATGATCGCTGGCGCCCGCAATATGATCGGTATTGCGGTTGCTACAGGTGCGGCTGGCGTTATCGTTGGCACTGTCTCACTTACAGGCGCTCACCAAGTGGTGGGAGAATTCGTTGAGTTCTTATCAGGTGGCAATCTTATCGCGATGTTGATGCTGGTTGCTGTGATGAGCTTGATTCTCGGTATGGGGCTTCCAACAACGGCAAACTATATCGTTGTGTCATCCTTGATGGCGCCGGTTATTGTGGCCGTTGGGGCGCAATCTGGTTTGATCGTGCCCTTGGTCGCGGTTCACCTCTTCGTGTTTTATTTCGGCATTTTGGCAGATGACACGCCACCTGTCGGGCTTGCCGCTTTTGCGGCGGCTGCGATTTCAAAGGGCGACCCGATAAAAACAGGTGTTCAAGGTTTCGCCTATGACATTCGAACAGCTTTGCTGCCGTTCTTGTTCATCTTCAATACGGAGCTGCTGCTGATTGATGTGTCGTTTGCAAAAGCAATCTTCATCTTCATTGTCGGTGTCATAGCAATGATGCTGTTTGCTGCCGCGACCCAAGGCTACTTCTTTGCAAAAAGCCGCATATGGGAATCGGTCTTGCTTCTGCTTGTTGCCTTTACCCTCTTCAGACCGGGCTTCTGGCTCGATTATGTCCAGCCGCCTTATAACATCAAAGCGGGTGCTGAAGTGGCCGAACTTGCAGCAGCTGAACCAGCGGATGGTAATTTAAGATTGGTCATTCGTGGGCCAGATTTTGATGACCTTGATAAAATCAGGAACCAAACAGTTCTCTTAGAACTTGGCCCATCAGGTGATGGTATTGACCGCCTGAAAAAAGCGGGGCTGCTTGTCAAAATTGAAGACGGCAAGGCGATCCTTGAGGAACCTTTGGCTGGCACCAAGTTCTTCACCTCCTTCCAGTCATTTGATTTTTATGGCGACGAGCCGGTGGTGGTTTCTGAAGTGCAGTCCAAAGCTGAACGGTGGGCGAAGGAAGTTTTCTATATTCCTGCACTTATCCTGCTGTTCATTGTGATTGCGTTCCAACGCCGCCGACAAACAGTACCTGCATTTTAGGACAAGGAGACTCTCGGTGGCAGATCATGTTTTTGCTAGAAACAGCGCTGCCGCCGCTCTTCCCATCGCTAAGAAGGGGGACGGGGTCTATCTGATCGACCAAAACGGTAAGCGTTATTTCGATGGTAGTGGGGGAGCTGCGGTCTCTTGCCTTGGTCATTCCAATCAAGTGGTGAAAGACGCTATCAAAGCCCAGCTCGATGAGTTTGCTTTTGCCCATACGGGTTTCTTTACATCTGAACCAGCTGAAGCCTTGGCCGATAAACTCATCAGCCTCGCACCTCAAGGCATAGACCGTGTTTATTTCGTCTCTGGTGGTTCGGAGGCCGTGGAAGCAGCGCTTAAACTTGCGCGTCAGTATTTCCTTGAAAAGGGTGAGCCAAAGCGAAGCCGTATTATCGCAAGACGGCAAAGCTATCACGGCAACACACTGGGCGCACTTGCTACGGGTGGGAACATGGCGCGGCGTCAGCAGTTTGATCCACTGCTCATGGATGTCAGTCATATAGCGCCGTGTTTTGCCTATCGCGGTAAGCTGGATGGTGAGAGTGACCTTGATTATGGCCTGCGTGTTGCCAATGAACTTGAAGACGAAATAAACCGCCTTGGTCCTGAAACTGTGATGGCCTATGTCGCTGAAACCGTTGTTGGTGCAACCGCTGGCGCTGTGCCGCCAGTGGAGGGGTATTTCAAGCGCGTACGCGAGATTTGTGATCGCCATGGTGTGTTGCTCATACTTGATGAAGTAATGTGCGGTATGGGGCGAACGGGCACGTTGTTTGCCTGCGAGCAAGAGGACATTTCACCAGATATCGTGACAATCGCAAAAGGTCTCGGCGCTGGCTACCAGCCGATTGGTGCGATGCTATGCACCGCCGAAATTCACGATGCCATTCAATCAGGCTCTGGCAGCTTTCAACACGGCCATACCTATCTCGGCCATTCAACCGCCGCTGCCGCATCATTGGCTGTGCTCAACGAAATTATGGATCGTGATTTGTTGAGCAATGTGAAGGCCAAAGGGGCTGCATTGCGAACTTCACTTGAGGAGGCGTTTGGTCAACACCCAAACATTGGCGACATTCGTGGGCGTGGTTTGTTTATGGGCGTGGAGTTTGTTGAAGACCGCGAAACGAAAACACCGTTTGGACCAGAACAAAAAATCGCAGCGCGCCTAAAAGCTGCCGCGATGCAAGAAGGGTTGATCTGTTATCCGATGGCCGGAACAATAGACGGCAAGATGGGCGACCATGTTTTAATCGCGCCACCTTTCATCATGGATGACACGCATGTCGATGAACTTGTTGGCAAACTTTCAAAGGCTGTCGGTTCGGTTTTTGCCTAATTGAGCCATTTCCAACCAATCACACCCAATTGCATACCAATTGATTGAACTAGCCGTCAATTTGGGATAGGCTGCACATATTCGATATACCGAGACATTGCCATGATTATTGCGCCACCAATAGACATTGTCGCACCTAAACCGTCATTGATCCTCCATCCGGGCATTCGTGCGCTGGCGGATAATGTTGAGCGTTATGTCGCTGAAGGCGGTGGTTCTGTCATCATCGAAGTTGGTGCGGATGATGTGATCGAGGTGATCGACCTTGAGGGGTGCCAAGCCTGCGAGATTATCGGCATTGGAAAAGACGGCCGTTTTGATGCGGCAGTCCTTGGGGAAAAACCAAACAATAATGCAGACGGCTTTAAAGCGATCCTTGCTAATGGTGATGAGAGTGCTGGCAAAGCGCTGGCAGCTTTAAAACGGCGTAACATCGACATCAAAGACGCAAAAGCAGTGCGCGTGTTCGGTGAAGCATCGCCTGCTGGCAGCAAGGCTGAATTGACGGTGCAGCACGACGGTGTTGCGATTATTGCAGCCATTGGCGGTGTGATGGATTTTGATGCCCAAGATACCGTGACACCGATCGAAATTTTCGTACGCCGGACAAAGGCACGTAAAAACAAAAGTCACCCATTGCCAGAACCGCTGGCTGATCCCGTGCAGGACATCCGCATTGCTTGTGCAACGGCTGAGAGCTTTACGGTCAAGGAAGGTGAGTATATCCAAATCATCGATGTGGATGGGCGCCAATGTTCTGACTTCCAAGCCTTCTCGCGCCGCAAGTTGGACGCAGGAAACGAACAAGCCTTAGATGCAACGGTTACCCGCTCGTTGATTGGCTTGATCAACCCTATACCGGGTCTACCTGCCAAAACATTTGATCAAGAAATGGAACCGCTGGTTGAAATGATCCAAGACACATGTGGTCGCCATGATGTGTTTATGACCGCGTGTAATTCAAAATATTATGACGAGATGGGATATCCGGGCCACGTCAATTGCTCGGAGAATTTCAATGAAGCGTTGAACCCTTTTGAGGTGAAAAGCCGCCGTGGTTGGGAAGCGCTTAATTATTTTTATAACACCGGCATTGATGACGCGAACCAGATTTATTTCGATGAACCTTGGTCTCGTCCAGGCGACTATGTGTTGATGCGCGCGCTTACTGATTTGGTGTGCGTTGCCTCCTCCTGTCCTTGCGACATTGATGCAGCCAATGGCTGGAACCCGACCGACATTCACGTCAGGGTCTATGCCGCAGATGAAACCTTTAAACGAGCAACGGCCTTTCGCATGACACCAGAAGCTGATGCGGTTTTGACCAAGCAAACCGCCTTTCATTCCTCCTTCGCCAAACACACCCGCGACTTTACAGAGTATAACGGATATTGGCTGCCAAACCGCTTCAACAACGAGGGGCCTACAGAAGAATATTGGGCCGCTCGTGAACGTGCCGTAATTATGGACTTATCGCCGCTTCGCAAGTTTGAAGTGACAGGGCCAGATGCTGAAGCGCTTTGTAATTACTGTTTGACCCGCAACATCCGTAAGCTTTCAGATGGCCAAGTGGTCTATACCGCCATGTGTTATGAGCATGGCGGCATGGTGGACGATGGTACGCTCTATCGCCTCGCGCCCGATAACTTCCGCTGGATTGGTGGCTCTGATGTTTCAGGCATTTGGATGCGTGAACAGGCGGAGAAGCTGGGACTAAAAGCGTGGGTACGCTCTTCAACGGATCAAATGCACAATGTTGCGGTGCAGGGGCCGAAAAGCCGTGAGATCATGAAAGAAGTGATCTGGACACCGCCCGCCCGCCCCGCAGTCGACGAGATCGACTGGTTCCGCTTCACCGTTGGCCGCATCGGTCATTATGATGGCGTGCCCGTTGTTGTCTCGCGCACAGGTTATTCAGGTGAACTTGGCTATGAAGTCTTCTGTCATCCGCGCGATGGCGAAGCTGTATTTGATGCGCTTTGGAAAGCAGGCGAACCGCACGGCATGAAGCCGCTTGGCCTTGAAGCGCTTGATTGGTTGCGCACAGAGGCAGGTCTCATTTTCAAAGACTATGAATTTGATGACACTACCGACCCGTTTGAAGCAGGCATTGGTTTTACCGTGCCGCTCAAAACCAAGGAAGATGATTTCATCGGCAAAGCGGCATTGATTGAGCGCAAAGCCCATCCGCAAAAGAAGTTGGTCGGGTTAGAAATTCACAGCCAAGAGGTGGTTGGCAATGGCGATTGCATTCACATTGGCCGCCCACAAATTGGCGAAATAACAAGCTCCATGCGTTCACCCGTTTTGAAGAAGAATATTGCGCTCGCCCGTGTTGATGTGGTTCACAGCGAGGTCGGTACTGAGGTGGAAATAGGTAAGCTCGATGGTCACATGAAGCGGCTGCCTGCAACGGTTACTGCCTTCCCGCATTACGACCCAAAGAAAGAACGCCCGCGCTCTTGAGAGTGTTCTTCAGTCAATCACCGTCAAAATTTCATCCAGCGGCTTTTTTATTTTTGCAGCCGTTGGAATGGTCGCATTGTCAGATGCATGGCCAACAGCAATAATCATCAAAGGTTTTTCATTCGCCTCACGCCCTAAAATCTTGGTCAAAAACTTCATCGGATTGGGCGTGTGGGTGAGGGTGGCAAGGCCTGCTTTATGAAGGGCTGTCAGTAACAACCCGCAAGCAAGGCCGACACTTTCTGTCACATAGTAATTCTTCGCCCGCTCGCCTTTGTCATCCATACTCCACTTTTGCGCGAAGACGACAATCAACCACGGCGCATCTTCAAGATGTGGTTTGTTGGCGTCTGTTCCAATCGGCTTTAGCGCTTCAAGCCATTCGTCCCCAGCTGCACCCTCATAGAATTTGCGTTCTTCTTCTTCGGCGGCGTGTCTGATCTTAGCTTTTAGATCGGCATTGCTGACAGCGACGAAATGCCAAGGTTGCTGGTTCGCGCCAGATGGGGCTGTGCCTGCTGCCTTGATTGCGTTTTCAATAATGGTGCGTGGCACAGAGCGCTTGGCGAAATCGCGTATGGTGCGTCGCGTCTTCATCGCCTCATAAAAATCAGCCGTTGCCTGCACCATTTCCGCGTCAGTCAAAGTGGTTCGGCCTGATTGTTCCAACGGCTCGCGGTCGTCTTCATGCGTCATTGTTCATCCGTTCGCGATGGCGTTCATAAAATTGCGATAAAGCGCGCGCGAAGTGTTTTGAAAATCAGCCATATTGGCACTTGCCGCACTATCCATATCAGTCAAACCACTCGGTCCAAGGCTTGCCTCAAGCGCTGCAGCATAGGCTGGCACATCTCCCCAGTTTCGAACTGTGTCTGCCTCAAGTTCAATATGATATTGTGTCGACCATGCATTGTTGCCAACGCGCATGGCTTGAATGGGGCAAGCTTTTGAAGAGGCGAGCACCACTGCATCATCAGGCGCTTGTGCCACTTCAACAGAATGCCATTGTAGACACTTTTGTTTGGTTGGAAGTGTGCCGAATACAGGGTCGTTCTTGCCTGCCTCGGTCAGTTCAATATCTAAGATGCCAATCTCTGGCGGACGGGCAGGGCCGCATGTGCCGCCCATTGCATCGGCCAATAACTGATGCCCAAGGCAAAGGCCGAGATAAGGGCGCTTAAGTTCGCGCACCCAATGGCGAATAGCGCGTTTTTCATCAATCAACCACGGATGTTCCACCACATCCCAAACATCCATCGGGCCACCCATAACCCAAAGCGCATCATAGTCTTCAAGTGTTGGAATGGGTTCGCCCTCATCCAGTTCCACCGCGTCCCATTCAATGCCATCTTCGTTGAGGTAGATACGTAAAGAACCGGGGTGTTCAAGGGCAATGTGTTGGAAGACGAGAAGTTTCATGGTGCTGTTTCTCCCGTTTTATCTGGTGTGAAGGTCATTTGCAGTTGATGCTATCTGGCCTATCCACAGCGGGTAGGCGATGGCAAATGAACTTTGCCATCGCCTGATCGATCTTAGTTTTGGAGGTAAGATTCGAGGGTGTCATCCATCGCATCTTTCCAAGGTGTGTGGTGCACTGGCGCCATGCTGCCAGTAATCACAGACTGGTAGCTATTATCGCGGAAAGTCATGATGCCTTTTTTCTTGTCTTTCTTCCATTGGAAGAAGGCTTCATTGGCGCCATCCACATTGAAACTTGGATAATCGGTTTCAGCGATCAGCTCTTTAACATAGTCGCCTTGATAACGGATGCAGGCGTAATCATCTTCGTTTTGATCTTCGCGATCTTCGCGGTCTTTAACGTCTGCATTCATCGCGGCTGTATCCGGCAAATCGATCTTGCCCAGCATCACATCCCGCGCCCACCATGCTTGGGCGTCAAACATGTTGAAGGTGTACCACTGGTCTTGCATGCCGATATAGAAAAGCTTCGGATTGTTGACGAAAGCAACACCCTTATAAAGCATGGCTGTTGCCAAGCGGTTGGCTGTAACCAGCGCTATGTCGTCCGCCATAAATGGGAAGTGGTGTTGGTAACCTGTGCAAAGAATGATCGCATCAACGTCTTTCACCGTGCCATCTTTAAAGGTGCAGGTGTTGCCTTCCACTTTTTGAAGCAGTGGCACTTCTTGCCAATTCTCCGGCCAGTCATGTCCCATGGCCGCCGTGCGATGGCTAACGGTGATCGTCTTCGCACCATATTTCCAGCATTGTGAGCCAATGTCTTCAGCGGAATAGCTGGTGCCGATGATGAGAACGTTCTTGTCTTTAAATTCCACAGCATCGCGGAAATCGTGAGCGTGAAGCACACGACCATTGAAGCGTTCTAGGCCATCAAACTCTGGCACATTTGGTGTTGAGAAGTGACCGTTTGCCACAACCACATGATCAAATTCTTCACTCGACTTTTCATTTTTGACGAGATCGTGAGACAAAACAGTAAACTTGCCGCTAGCATCATCATAGGTGACAGAGCGGACAGGCGTTCTAAAGCGGATCAAGTCACGCACGCCTGCTTTTTCAACGCGGCCTTTTATGTAATCAAACAATACGGCGCGTGGCGGGTAAGAAGCAATCTGCTTGCCGAAATGTTCTTCAAATGAATAGTCAGCAAACTCTAAGCCTTCTTTCGGGCCGTTTGACCAGAGGTAGCGATACATAGAACCATGAACAGGCTCACCATATTCATCCAGACCAGTGCGCCAAGTATAATTCCAAAGACCACCCCAATCACTCTGCTTTTCGAAGCATACAATTTCTGGAATGTCTTCTCCATTTTCCTTCGCGGATTGAAATGCGCGAAGTTGTGCCAAGCCAGATGGTCCCGCTCCGATTATCGCTACTCTTTTCTTCATATTGCCTTCTCCCTATTAGCCTTTGAACAATCCCCTCAAATCCATGATCGTTCGGTGCTTTTACTACTCAATTCCCAGTTTATGAGTATGCAAATATCTTAGTACAAACAGCCCAAAACCACTAACGGTTTCAGGTGCCTGAAAGCGTGTTTTCTCAAGTCTTTTGCTTGATTGTCGTATGCCTCTCACTTATCGTCGGAAAAACAAAAATTGGCGCTAATTACATGAATTTCAAATCCTATACTTTCTCTCATGCAATCACGCGTAAGCCTTCGCGCTCGATTATTGACGGGTTGCGGGCGGTTGATTTGGGCACACCTGATCTTGCGGCTTTCGAGCAGCATCACGCAGATTATGTTGCGCTTTTGCAGTCGACAGGCGCTGAGGTTGTTGAGCTTGAAGCACTAGAGGCTTTTCCAGATAGTGTTTTCATTGAAGACGATGCGCTTTGTTTTCAAGAAGGTGTGGTGCTGATGCGTCCCGGCGCGCCAACCCGCTTGGGTGAGGTGAATGAGATCGCACCAGCCATTCGTGCGCTCTATAAAGAGGTGCGCGAAATCAAAGGGCCAGGTTTCATTGAAGGCGGCGATATTCTTGTGACGGAGCGGGAAGTTTTGGTTGGGCGTTCAGCCAGAACAGATGCAGCAGGTGTTGCAGAGCTTACCGAACTGGTTGCTGATTGGGGATACAGTGTTCGAGAAGTGGTGACGCCTGAAGGGGTGCTTCACTTTAAAACAGATTGCTCGCTGCTTGATGAAAACACCATCCTCTCAACAAAGCGCCTTGCTGCAAGCGGTTGTTTTGAAGGTTACAATGTTATTTTTGTCGAAGAGGGCGAAGAAGCTTGCGCGAACTCCATCCGTTTTAATGACCTAGTGATTATGCCTGCTGGTTTCCCGAAGACTGCCGACAAGCTCAAAGCACAAGGATATAATGTGCGCGAGATCGGTAATTCTGAAGCGGCAAAATTGGATGGCGGTATGTCTTGTCTATCGTTGCGGTTCTCGCCAAGGGCTTAATTGCGGACTTATCCAAGCAGTGATGAAATTTCATCATGCAGGCTTTGCGGAATGGTGAAGCCTGTGTCTGGTGTCTTTTCGCGCATTTGAAAACGGCGTTCACCCGGCAGGCGCGTTCCTTCTTGCGCTAAAATTTCAGCAAACAGTTTTTCCCCGTGAGCAAGGACGGTATCAAGATCACCAAACTTGGATGGATCAATTGCGATGATCAGTTCGCCCCCTTTAGGTGGGCCGCCGCGCCCTGCATCATCTTCCTGCGATTCAAAGCTTAAAAACTCCCCGATAAGAGGGCCAGCTAAGAGTTCAATCATCATGGCAAGAGACGCACCTTTGTAGCCGCCAAAGCCAAGTTGTGCGCCTTGTAAAACTACGTTGGGGTCTGTGGTCGTTTCACCCTCAGGCCCAATGCCAGCCGTCTCTGGTACGCTATGGCCATCACGGGCGGCAATTTGAATTTCTCCGCGTGCCATAGCACTTGAGGCTTGATCAAAGACTAAAGGCGGCTTGTCTTTGCGCGGCCATGCAAAGCCCATTGGATTGGTGCCAAACAAAGGTTTGATACCA
>JBDWKL010000005.1 GCA_039973685.1 Hyphomicrobiales bacterium | reverse complement strand
TTACAAAAAGGCTCGTGCTGGTGAAATTAAAAACTTCACAGGCATAGATAGTCCTTATGAAGCGCCAGATAATCCGGAAATAACGATCAACACGGTCGACCAAACACCAGAAGAAGCAGCAGAGATCATTGTTAAATATCTCACACTAAGAGGCTTTTTAAGTGACTGGGTCATTTGATACCAAAAGCGATCAAGAAAAAGGCGGCTACTGGGCAAACCAGTTGGCCGCTTTTTTGTTTTAAGCAGTGTTATCACGCTTTTCATTGTGCCCTTTAACACCCAAGTTCCAACAGAACTGCGTGTTGTCATAATCGTCGCAGCTCTAGCTGCCACCCTGTTATGCGCAATTCATGGCATGATCATCTGGGCCGCCATTGCGCAGGCTTAACAACTTATTCGTCGTTGTTATAGCGACCAAGTTTATCATAAAGGCTCTGGCGACTAAGGCCCAAAAGTTGGGCAGCGGAAGCGCGATTATCGTCGGTTAGCTCAAGGGCGGCTTCAATGCATAGTCGCTCGATCACAGAAGTCGTCTCACGCACAACCTCTTTCAAAGACATATGTCCAACAAGGCCAGTTAGTTGCTCTGCCGAATGAGGAAGTAATCCCTCATTCGCCGGCGTTTGCCTGTCTGTCATACCAACAGGCCGCACAATAAACCCATAAAGAGGAAGCTTCCCGTTAGACACTTCAACAGCGCTGATTTCGACATTCTCAACCATTCCTGTTTCACCACGCAAGCTAGTCGAGAAGCGGCGAACTTTGTTGTATTTCTTCAAGTTCGTCATCAGCACATTGCAATCAACACCAGACCGCTCAAACCAACCATCAAATTTTTCATCCAACAAACGCTCTACATTTGAAACATGCAATAGCGCGCAAAACGCAGAGTTGGCCGACACGATACGTTCGTCAGCATTCACCATGACAAAACCATCAGGCATGGTTTGAATAACGCTTAGATCAGATGCACCATCAACACCAATCATCGTGGCCGCGTTTGTATCTGTGTGCGAAAGGCGAACGATCAATAAAGGTGTATTATCTTCTCTCAACATCGCAGTGCTGATTGTAAATTTATGCTCTTCGCGATCAACAATCATAACATCGCTCACCGGATCACCCGTGAGAGCGGCTTGCATCAACACATCGGCAACATCCACATTTGATGCTTTCAAAACATCACGAATTTTCCGACCTTCAAGCTTTGTGCCGACCCCACCAAAAAGGCGTGTTGCAGCAATATTCACTTCTGAAATTTTGAGCGAGTGACCGTCAACAACAAGCATCGCTTCATTCGAAATTTGGAAGATTTGGCGGTAACGCATTTCGCTTGATTGAAGACGCACGTAGGAACGTTCCATAGAAAGCTGGGCATTCATTAAGCGGCGTTGTTCTTGCGCTATTTCCTGCAAATTTCGTCCAACGACAATGAGCAATCCATCGCCATTTTTTCCGACAATCGCATAGTTGACGGGAACATCATCGCCCGATTGCGTGAAGTGATTTACTTGCCGCCATGCCAGTTGGCCATCCTTGGTTTCATCACCAAGAAGGTTCTCGACCTTAATGCGGGTTTCGTCTGTAACCGTCTCTTGCCACTTAGAACCCAGCCAACTCTTTCCAATATCTTCGAATATACTGCCATCGGAAAACGCTGTATCGACAATTGTACCGTTAGGTTGAACGATCAAAGTTAGGTCGGATGTCGCAAGAACGATATCCATCAACTGAGTAGAGCCCAGCCCATCAAATGCCTTATCCGGCTTTGTAAACTTTGGTGCCTTTAATCGCGGGACACGCTCGTCCATTGTGTTTTCAACCTGACTTCGCTACCGTCAACTTCGGGAATTTCAAGCAGAACACGGTCAATTTTGGCGGCAATCGACAAGGCGTGTTTGGCATCAAGTGCAGTCACATCAGCACCAATTAATTGTGCTTCATCATAGTTCTGGCTAATCGCCCGCCCACCAACCATGATGATAACATCGGGGTTTTGTGAGTTAGCGCGTACATCCTCCACAACGCGAGCACACTGCTTCAATAACCTAGATTCAGTAACGGAAATACCCACCAGAGCAAACCATTCTCTACGTACTTTTACGGATAAATCATGGGTCGAACTCGGCGAATGCGACGAGGCAACCCACCCGCTTCCAGCCAATGTGTGTTCAATGATTTGCGCACCTACATTATGATCTTCACCCGGCAAGGTAGTAATCAATGCCATCTTTGATAGATGAGCGGGCGGCATAATCGGGGGATGTTTATAGACAAAATCTCGCAAAATCCGCTTCACCACATTTGAGGCGAGCGTAACATCGACAAACGAAATCTCATCCGTTTCCCATTGATAATTAAACAGAACCATCACCTCAGTAATGATCCCCAACGCAATGTCGGTAAAATTAGCGCCGCGCTCGCTCACTCGATCAAGGATATTCAAAGCACCTGCATCATCATCGTTTCGCAAGCAATGAACCAAATCATCAAAATCTTCCCGCGTCGAAAACCAATCCGCATCAAATTGAGGTGCCTCATAAGGCTCGTTCAAAATATCACGGATAGCAGACGACAAAAGCGATGTTCTGCGCTTTTTCCTACTGATCATACCAGGACCAAACTGACTGTATAAATTTGGAATAACGTCTTTTTTGATCGTACTTTCAAGAGAGCTCAAAACCGTCTTAGCCGATTTCATTGGCAATTGAGACCCTACCGATTGACGCACTTCTTCATGCTTCGCTTCGTCTTTAAATTCAGAAGATTTGGTAGGCGATTTAGACACAGTCGGGCGCCCTTCTGTCCTGCCTATTGGAAGAAAATTTCCGACAAAACAATAAATAATCAGACGTCACTCCACCTGATTAATTTAACTTAGCAGATTAAATAATCAAATGCGATACGGTCTTACACCTAGTTTTCAGTGATATAAATGTCGTCTTCAAGCGGCAATTCACTGTGCGTCAATGCGCAGGGCTAGAACTGAAAAATATGACAAATCGTGAGTTTCTCACGTATCAAACAACTTAGATGGCAGGAATGTGATCAATCAGGAAACGAAAATATTGGTGAAACGACATCAAGCTCTATTCATCCAGCGCCAGAGCGTTATAAATGCTGTCAGAAAATGAGGACGAGCATGGACTACGAAGCATTTTTTGAAAAATCTTTGGACGATCTAAAAGCGGAAGGTAACTACCGCGTTTTTGCTGATCTCTCACGCCATAAGGGCGGCTTTCCTCGTGCGACGCGCTTCACTGAAAATGGCGAGCAGGAAGTAACCGTTTGGTGCTCTAACGATTACCTCGGCATGGGCCAACATGAAAAAGTAACAAGCGCGATGCATGCAGCCATTGATGATTGCGGCGCTGGCGCTGGTGGCACGCGCAATATTTCTGGCACCAACCACAACCACGTTCTGCTTGAGCAAGAGCTCGCAGACCTGCATGGCAAAGAAGACGCGCTCCTCTTTACCTCTGGCTATGTATCCAACTGGGCAGCGCTCTCAACACTTGGGACTAAACTGCCAAACTGCACGATCTATTCTGATGCGCTAAACCACGCCTCCATGATTGAAGGCATGCGCCACTCAACAGCAAATCGCAAAATCTGGAAGCACAACAGCCCCGAAGACCTCGACCGTCTGTTGAGCGAAGCGGATCCAGATACATCGAAATTGGTGGCCTTTGAATCCGTCTATTCAATGGACGGCGACATCGCGCCGATTGCTGAAATTTGCGACGTGGCCGACAAACATGGCGCCATGACCTATATCGATGAAGTTCACGCCGTTGGCCTTTATGGTCCACGCGGAGGCGGCATTGCAGAGCGTGAAGGCTTGATGGATCGCATCACCGTTATTGAAGGCACGCTAGGCAAAGCATTCGGCGTGATGGGCGGTTATATCAGTGGCTCAAAAGCAATGTGCGATTTTGTGCGCAGCTTCGCCTCTGGCTTCATTTTCACCACCGCGGTACCGCCAAGCATTGCAGCAGGTGCAACAGCCAGTATTCAGCATTTAAAGCAGAGCCAAAGCGAACGTGACGCCCACCAGCAACGCGTTGCACAACTTCGCGCAGCGCTTGATGCCAAAGGCATTCCACACATACCAAACCCGAGCCACATTGTGCCAGTGATGGTAGGTGATCCGGTAAAATGTAAATGGATCAGCGATCATCTGCTTGATAACTACGGCATCTATGTTCAGCCGATTAATTATCCAACAGTCGCAAAAGGCACCGAGCGCCTTCGCTTCACGCCATCGCCATTGCACACAGACCAAGACATCAACCATCTGGTCAGCGCCTTGAGTGATCTGTGGTCGCAATGCGCCCTTTCAAGAGCCGTTGCTTAAGCCCGTCCGAATTGTTTTCAAAACATCAGCAATCGCATTGATCACACCCTGTTTTTGGGGTGAGCCAAACGCGGACTAAATCGACGAGTTTGTCGACAATGATGAGTGTGAGCGCTAAGGCGGCGATAGAAATTTCTTGCT
The DNA here is from genome assembly GCA_039973685.1 of Hyphomicrobiales bacterium. Taxonomy (NCBI): domain Bacteria; kingdom Pseudomonadati; phylum Pseudomonadota; class Alphaproteobacteria; order Hyphomicrobiales; species Hyphomicrobiales bacterium. Next base: position 87,048 of record JBDWKL010000005.1, on the reverse strand, counting down.
CGGCCAACAGCGCGTAAAGATAGTATATCAGCCAGACAAGGCTGCATTCCAAAACGAAAAATAAAACTCTATTCCCTAGCAATCCCCCATGCGGACCATCCTTTCTCCAAGTGTTGCTTAACCCCGTTAAATGGCACCGCTTGCACGATGATCTCAGACCAACATGCAGCTATGCCATAAATTTCAATTTAAGGGCTATATCTTATAGATGGGGATGCAGAGCATTGTTTTCAAATAACAAAATGTACGGTTTGTTACTTGCGCGCGGCGGTCTTGCCAACGATCTCTACTTTTACCTTTGTAACGCCAACCTTGCGGGTCAAACCAATTTCTCGCGCGGCCGCCAAAGACAAATCAACAATACGCCCTTTGATAAACGGACCACGGTCGTTGATGCGCACGACAACAGATTTACCCGTCTTCACACGCGTCACTTTCAACAATGTGCCAAAAGGCAATGTCTTATGAGCAGCCGTTAAATCATGCTTATCAAATTGCTCACCGTTCGCCGTCTTCTGGTCCTGCCAATAGAACGACGCAAGCCCAACCTTTTGAACAGAACTGGCCGCATGGGCCTTATCAGCAAAGCCCGCGAACATTGTGATTGCCAAAAATATTTGTAAAAAACGCATGATGATACTACTCCGTGATCGTGTTGGAGTTTAGATAGGTATCAAATGAGAATTTTCTAAGGCAGGTGCGAAATTCTGCGCCTTACAATGATTATCGCAATGGGCTGAACGATGACTGCCTTGTCACCAGCAACCAAACCACCACGAATAGAAAGCTCATCGCCAGCTTTTGCGGGCAGCCTTTACCCGTAAAAACTATCCATTTCTCATTCATCAAATCTATTTATTTTTTGTGGCTGACATAGATAAGGATTTGTTTTTACTTAAACCACCACAGCTCCGATACTTTTCGCAAGGTTGCTATGGGTCGATAATTGAAGAGTCATAATTAAAACAAACGAACATCAAGCGGATTAGTTGCAAGCAAGTACGCAAGAAAAATACCGTTCTTTAAAACTCTAAGCCGCTTAAAATTTAGATTATATCTCATAACGAGAATTTTTTTAGAATAGTAATTTCCCAATTTGGCAGATTTTTTCAGCAAAACCAGTTTATCAGCATCATCATCTGTTAGAAATTCTAATGCATAGTGTAGACAGTAAGAAGCTTCACATTTTTTATCATAACGTCTAAATTTCTCTAAATATTTTAAACTATTCTCTTTATCGTCCAAAATCTCATAACAATCAAAAATTCCAAATGCGGCATGAGGCAGATCACACTTTTTAAACTGAGCAATTGCTTTATCGATATTTTCTATCTGAAATGGTTCATCCCATAAAAGATCAATACCTTTCGCATAATGCTCCCATTCAACATTGTTCGGATATTTTTTTAAAGCATGCTCTGCGCCTAATTTTATAAAACTTCGTCTTTCTTCTACGTATGATTTTCTCAATATTTCACCTCAAAATCGTAGGTTTCCAAAGGTTCCGCCAACATTTGTCTTAGAAATGGTCGTAAAATTGGGTAGCTTTGGTCGGTTCTTACCACCTCCACTCGGTGTATCGCAAATTTCTGGACCCGATACACTTGGAGGATTTTGCTGTGGTCTACGCTTCCCACTTGTTTCTGGGTCTCCGTCAAGTTCTAAGTGCAAATTAAAGACAAACTCTAGCACTGCGCACGTCTTCTTACCTAAATTATGCGTCCAAATTTCATCTTCGCCAACAAAATAGTTGTGCGTGATTTGGCCGTCTAGGGAGGTTACTTCTAGGTTGTAGACGCGGGTGGGGCCGTCAATCTTGGTGATCGACTTTACTGTGACTGCCTTGTCACCAGCAACCAAACCACCACGAATAGAAAGCTCATCGCCTTCTTTCCCCAACGGGTTTATTAAATTGGGTTTTTATCTCATGCCGCCTACATTAGGGGCATATCGAATCGCAAAAGCACCCACCTCATGCCTCATTTTTTAAAAACGCTTTGGCGCGCTATGCAAAAGTTCAACGATGATGGCGGCACCGCGATTGCGAGCAATGTCGCTTTGTCTCTGCTTTTGTCGCTCTTTCCATTCCTCATGCTTGTCGCCTCTCTCCTTCGTATTTGGGGAGATACAGCGCTGGTGGATGAGGTGTTTAATTTGGTGCTTGGTTATTGGCCCGCAGATGCGGCAAGGCCGCTTGCGGAGCAGATAAAGATTATCGTCAACCAACGCGCGGTCGAGTTCTTTTCTGTCAGTACCTTTATCGGCCTCTTTCTCGCGACCAACGGCATTGAGAGTGCGCGGGATGGTTTAAACCGTGCTTATAAAATCACCGAAAACCGCCCCTTTTTATGGCGGCGATTACAAAGTGTTTTGTTTGTCATTAGCGGCGCTTTCGGCTTGATTATTGCGGCGATCATCCTCATTGGCACGCCGATTATTTGGGCTTTTTTAATCGAGCGCATGACCTTTTTGGAAAACTTCAGTTTCACCGTCGGCTTAGTAAAATATGCGGTCGCTATCTCCGTATTGATCCTGACGCTCATTGCCTTTCATCAATTCCTACCCAATGGGCGGCGGCCTTTGCGTGAAATGGCTCCGGGCATTGCACTCACCATTATCGGCATGATTGGCGGCTCGCATCTTTTCGCGATTTATCTGCAAACCATCGCCAATTACACGGCCCTTTATGCAGGTTTGGCAGGCACGATGATTGCGATTGTTTATCTCTACGCAATCTCCGCCCTCATCCTATTTGGTGCAGAGTTCAATTCTGCCCGTGCTGAATTACGTTCGTAAACCGACATTTTCTTATCAAATGCGATGAATATATTCAGTTGGAATTAATAATTTCCACGTACAAAAACTATCATTAAATTATGAAATTCGTACTGCATATTAGGAATTTAGCGATGTTCACTGGAAATGGTAAAACAGTTGAAGTTTCAATCCGAATGTTAGATGGCGCAACAATTCGTGGCGCAATCGCTCTTGGACAAAACATAACGTCGTTAGACGGCATGCTTTCAAAGCCGACCCCGTTTCTTGAGTTTTATTCAAAAGATGGTCAGCGTAAATATGTTGCCAAGCATCAAATTTCCTATGTTGAACCTGTCGAGCCACTGAAGAAACCCGTTCTTCCAAACACCACAGGATCGCGTTTTACAGATGCCTATACGATCTTAGGTGTTGCCCGCACGTGTACCTTTGATGATGCAAAAATCGCGTTTCACAAATTGGCAAAACAGTATCACCCAGACACGGTTTCAAGCGTGGGTTTACCGCCAGAAGTAGAAACCTACATGAATGACATGTTCAAGCAGGTCAACACGGCTTTCACTGAACTGCGCTCTGAATTGCAAGGCCAGCAGTTCAACGCGGCTTAGCCTCACTAAAATCTGATTGAGCCGCCCTGCCCAGCGCACCCTAGAAATGATAAACTCCCTTAGATGAAGGGAAGTTATCATGCGGTATATTCTTTCACTATTATTTCTAATAAGCGCCTGCCTACAAAGCCACGCCTTTGCGCTAAGTGGTGAGGTGACCGGCGGTTATAATCGCGGATCATTCGTAAAACTTCACCCAAGCAAAGACATTGTCGTTGGCAACGACACCTATCAAGACCACAATCTTTATGTCTTTGATGAAGACCAAAACATCGTATTGCCGAAAGCTCTTGCAGTCGACATCGGCCCGCAAGGTTCACTCATTCCCAAAGGAACGATTGTCGCAAGCCACTACGTGTTTTTCGATCCTGAATATGGCACCAGCCAGCTCGGCTACATAGAATTTGACGCCGCCGTTTTGGGGATCGCCACGAGCACATGGACCTTGCAAGCTTCAGACTTTTTAGCCAACACGGACGTCACCTACTTAAACCCAATTTTGCGCGGGCTTGAATGGGAAGACCGCGTTTGGATCGACAAAGAAAACCCGTTCCGCGTTTGGGTCAATTGGGCCGCTTCCAGCCCCGGTGACTATATCCGCGTGTTCACGGCAGCCTCACCGAGCGTTTGAGCGAGAGGGCCAACAGGCCCTCACCCACTCTACAAAGCCTTAAGCGACGTCTTTCAAACCACGTCCTTCAAGCAGCGCATCAATCTCAGGCATTTTGCCACGGAACGCGACATAGAGCTCGGCAGGGTCTTTGCTGCCGCCTGTTGAATAGATATTCTCTAGCAAGCGTTTTGCCGTTGCACCATCAAAGGCGTCGCCTGTTTCTTCAAAGGCTTGGAAGGCGTCTGCGTCCATCACCTCGGACCACATGTACGAATAGTAACCGGCAGAATAGCCGTCACCTGAAAACACGTGAGCAAAGTGTGGCGTGCGGTGTCGCATGATGATTTCATCCGGCATGTCGATCTTCGCCAAAATGTCTTTTTCAATCTGTCCCACATCCTGTGCGTCTTTTGCAGGCATGGTGTGGAGCTCCAAATCGACCAATGCTGATGAGACATATTCCACCGTTGCAAAACCTTGGTTGAAAGTTTCTGCACCCTTGATGCGCTCAATCAATTCATCTGGCATCGCCTCGCCTGTTTTATAATGCACCGCATATTTCGACAGAATGTCACTTTCGCCCAACCAGTGCTCAAACAACTGGCTTGGAAGCTCAACGAAGTCACGCGCAACGCTGGTGCCTGAAATCGATGGATAGGTCACATTCGACAACATGCCATGCAGGGCATGGCCAAATTCATGGAACAATGTGCGAGCATCATCAAAGGTAAGCAGCGCCGCTTCGCCTTTAGGTGCTTTGGCAAAGTTCATCACATTGACGATGATCGGGCGGATATCGTCTTTCAATTTTTGCTGGCTACGATAACCGCTCATCCATGCACCAGAGCGTTTTGATGATCGCGCAAAATAATCCGCCAAGAACATTGCCACATGTTTGCCGTCACGGTCCATCACCTCAAAGGCGCGCACATCGTCATGGTAGACGGGCACATCGGTTCGTTCTTTAAACGATAAGCCAAACAAGCGCCCTGCCGTATCAAACGCTGCCTGAATGATGTTTTCTAGCTGGAGATAGGGTTTGATTTCCGCTTCATCCAAATCATGCTCTGCGCTGCGTACTTTTTCAGAATAATAGCGCCAATCCCACGGTTTAATATCGTGGTTCGCGCCTTCGCTAGTGGCGAGTGCTTTTAGCTTATCCGCTTCGCGCTTGGCTCTGGCTTTCGCTGGCTCCCAAACTTGCACAAGAAGATCACGCACAGCATCCGGTGTTTTCGCCATTTGGTCATCGAGTTTAAAATCAGCAAACGTATCAAAACCAAGCAAGTTAGCTCGCTTCTCACGAAGGGTCAGCGTTTCGGCGATGATGGCGCGGTTGTCATTCTCATTGTTATTTTCGCCACGGCTAGACCACGCCTTAAAAGCAATTTCGCGCAAATCACGACGGGATGAAAATTGCAGGAACGGCTCAATCAACGAGCGTGAAAGCGTGATGACGTGCTTGCCTTCATGGCCACGCTCATTGGCGGCAGACGCGGCGGCTGCAACCAAGAAGTCTGGCAATCCGTCCAAATCTTCTTTCTTCTCCAAAACCAGTTCATAAGCACTTTCATCAGCCAGCATGTTTTGCGAGAACGACGTGCCAAGAGTTGCTAAACGCTTGGTAATTTCAGCCATCGCACTGCGCGCCTCACCCTCAAGATTTGCACCCGCACGCACAAAGCTGGAGTGGGTGCGTTCTAAAACGCGCAATTGCTCTGGTGTCAGCGACAATTTTTCTTGCTGCTCGAACAAGGTTTTCACCCGCGCGAACAACTCGGCATTTAACATTATTTTGGAAGAGTGCTCTGCAAGCCTTGGCGCCATATCGCGCTCAATCGCCTGCAAATCAGGATTGGTATTTGCGCCTGATAGATTGAAAAACGTGCCCGCAACTTTTGATAAGCTTTCTCCTGAAAGCTCCATCGCTTCAATGGTATTTGCAAAGGTCGCAGCATCGCCGTTTTCAGCGATCGCCACCATTTCTGCTTCATTTTCAACAAGCGCTGCATCAAAAGCCTCGCGATAATGATCGGCATTGATCGTATCAAACGGCGGCAATTCGAAAGGAGTGGTCCATTTTGCAAGAAGCGGGTTAGTCGCGGTCATTCGGCCTCACAGGGTATCAATTTATCTTTCCCATCATATGGGTATTCGCGCCCTTATGAGAAGGCCTGTATTTAATAACAATTTCGTTTCCTCGGCTCATTTCACAAAAACGTTTGATTGCCACCGTCAAGTCAGATCGTTAGATTGGATTTAGGAGTTAAGAGGGGAATCCAATGAAGAGTTACGACATTCTAGTCATCGGCGGCGGCATTAATGGTTGCGGCATTGCAAGGGACGCAACAGGGCGCGGTTATAAAGTTTGCCTCGCGGAGATGAACGACCTTGCCTCTGGCACTTCCTCATGGTCGACAAAACTCATTCACGGTGGCCTTCGCTATCTCGAATATTACGAATTCCGCTTAGTGCGTGAAGCTTTGATCGAACGCGAAACCCTTTGGGCAATGGCACCGCACATCGTGCGACCACTGCGGTTCATCCTTCCCCACCACAAAGGCTTACGACCCGCATGGCTGATCCGTCTTGGGCTTTTCCTTTATGACTATATGGGCGGGCGCAAAAAATTACCTGCAACATCCACAGTCAACTTGCTGAACGATGCCACAGGCAAACCACTTAAGCCGATGTTTTCAAAAGGCTTTGAATATTCTGATTGCTGGGTTGATGATGCACGCCTCGTTATTTTGAATGCCGTGGATGCATCTGACACTGGCGCTGAAATCAAAGTTCGCACCAAAGTTGTATCAGCCAAACGCGTTGACGGTGTCTGGCATGCAGAACTTGAAAACACAGAAACAGGCGAGATCGAAACTGTCGAAGCGCGGCTCATCGTCAATGCGGCAGGCCCGTGGGTTGATCGCGTTTTAAACAATGCGGTCGGCAAAGAAAACTCGAAGAACGTTCGCATGGTGCAAGGTAGCCATATCATCGTCAACAAGATGTTTGAGCACGATCGTTGTTATATCTTCCAAAACGACGACAACCGCATCATCTTCGCCATTCCTTATGAGCAAGACTACACGCTGATTGGCACCACCGACCGCGATTATAACGAAGATCCGGGCCAGGTGAAAATCAGCCAAGAAGAAATCGATTACCTTTGCGATGCAGCGAGCGAATATTTCAAAGTGCCTATCACCGAGGCAGATATGGTTTGGAACTATTCTGGTGTGCGCCCGCTTTATGATGATGGTGCATCATCAGCCCAAGAAGCCACCCGCGACTATACGTTGAAGCTTGATGAAGGCGAAAACGGTGAAGCCTCGATGGTCAATATTTTTGGCGGCAAAATCACGACGTTCCGAAAACTTGCTGAAAGCATGATGGAAATCGTGGAAGAACAAATTGGCGAGAAACAGCCAAAATGGACCAATGGCGCAAGGCTACCAGGTGGATCTTTCAAGGCAGAAGAAAACGATGCGTTGATTGCTAAAATTACTAACGACTATCCCTTCTTAAACCAGAAAATAGCAACCCGCCTCCTCCATACCTACGGTATGCGGACATTTAGATTTATGGACGGCGCAACGTCCATTGATGATATGGGCCAAGACTTTTCCGGCGACACTGATGCAGGCCTTTATGCCCGCGAGATTGACTACCTGATCGACGCTGAATGGGTGCGGGATTCTGAAGATGTCTTATGGCGCCGCTCTAAGCTCGGCATCAAGATCAAAGGGGAAGCCGTGACACAGCTACAGGCTTACATTGAAAAGAGGCGCGCGCCGCTTTGATCGAATTAAACCTCAACGGCTATACGGACATACCAAACGGTAAAGTTGCCAATATCGCGACTTTCCTTGAAATGGTGGGGCGCCCTGCCCTTCGTCCTGTGCCAGATACTGGCCTCACCCTTACCGCCATGTCACCGCCTGATCTGACGCGTTATAAATCGATTTTCAAGGCAGTTGGCGAAGATTGGCTTTGGTTCTCCCGTCTCACCATGAGCGATGAAGAGCTTGGCAAGGCTATCAATAATCCGGCCATTGAAATTTTTACCGTGCAAAAAGACGGCGCTGACATTGGGCTTTTAGAAATTGAACTAGGCGACGGCGAGATGATGGAGCTTGGATATTTCGGCCTTGCTGAAAGCGCTGTCGGCACGGGTGCCGGCCGCTTTATGATGGATTACGCAATCCGCCGCGTGTTCGATCATCATGGTGCGAAGCGATTTTTCGTCCACACCTGCACCATGGATAGCCCTCAGGCACTCACTTTCTATATTCGCTCAGGCTTTGTGCCTTACAAACGGGCGATTGAAATTGACGATGACCCTCGAATATCAGGCCATATCGCTAGGGATAAAGGCACACATCACCCTATTATCGATGGCTAGTTAAAATCCTCACTGGTACTAAACTTCCAATTTCAACAGCATGATTGTTCAAAAAACAGCGTTCTAAGAAAACAATATTTCTCAATTCGAGCAAACTCTAATCAACAATATCTGCCTGACGAGGGTGTGATTGGTATAATGGGTCCAGTTAAAGAGGATTTATCATGCCAACACCATCAGACGTGAACGCAATTAATGAGTTACTTGCTGGTATGACGCTTTCAGAGCGTCTTGCATGGATTGCTGACAGCTATGAAAAGCCAGTTTACACCACCAGCTTGGCGCGCGAAGGCCAATATATTATCTGGAACCTTGCAACAAAACAGATCCCGATTGAGATCATTACATTGCAAACAGGTCGCCTCTTTCCTGAGACTCTATCCCTCCTGCAGATCACAGAAGACCGCTACGGCATCAAAATCAAACAAGTTGAACCCGACACATCTGCTGTTGACGGTTACATTGCTGAACATGGCCGTGATGGGTTTTATCAAAGCCTAGAAGCCCGCAAAGCCTGCTGCGCTGTTCGTAAGAACAATCCACTGCAAAAAGAATTGAAACATGCCGATGCATGGATCACAGGCTTGAACCGTGAACATTCACTAGGCCGTGAGAAAACCAAGCTTGCTGAGTGGAGCGAAGCGCACAAGGTGATGAAGTTTAATCCCCTCGCTGATATTTCTCTTAAAGAAATCAATGAGGCAATTACCGCCCACGAAATTCCAATCAACCCTCTTTATGATCGCGGTTACACATCAATTGGTTGCGAACCGTGTACAAGAGCGGTAAAGTCAGGTGAACATTCTCGGGCCGGCCGCTGGTGGTGGGAACAAGGTGTTAGTTCAGAGTGTGGCATTCACACCGAAAAAACCGCGGCATAACCTCAGTGGCGTATTCAATGGCGGCAGCTCAAAAAAATTTGACAAAAAAGCCGGCAGAAAAATTATCACGATCAATTTTGAAAGCCGTATCATGGCGGGTGCTCGGATCAATCGACACCTTTTTGCTGTCCTTTCTTGTGCTCAAATTTGGCGGCAATCTTCTGCCAATTGAAGTTGCAGACAGCAACACAGGCTTGATGGCAACAGCCGCAACCATTGCCATTGCTGAAGTGATCACCAAGATCATCATTTACACTCTGCATGAACAAATTTGGACGCGCGTTCGCTGGGGGCAGCAAACTGATAACGGTGAAGCACGCGACCAAAAACGCCGCAGCATTGCCAAAACTGCCACATGGCGCATTACCGCGACACTCGACACGATGTTGCTTGCATGGATTTTTACAGGCAGCACTGCTGCAGCTGTTACAATCGGTTCTCTAGAGATTTTGACAAAGCTTGTGCTTTATTATCTGCATGAACGGTTTTGGAATAAAATTAGGTTCAAAAAAGCAGCTCAATAGAGCGTATTTTAGGCGCGACGACGCTGAACCATTATGGTTGCCACCGCCATTAGAACCACAGCCGCTGTAAAAAACCACAAGCCTGGTTGAGCGGTAGCTTTTGCAAGGCCTGATGTCTTCGTTGCAACGATAATCAAGGCGACCACCAGCACATCCATCATCGACCATTTCGATAATGTCGACAAAAATCCAAGCCCCCGCGCACTAGCGAACAACTGTGGCCTAAGACTTGCTGCAGCCAAATAAAGCAACTTCATAGCCGGAAACAGCACTGAAAAGAACCCGACAATCAAGGCTAAAGGCCATGATTGATCCAACCAAAGCTGATGGATGATTTCAAGGAGAGACGCTTCCTTTTCGAAAAAGAAAAGCCGCTCAAAGACCATCAACGGCAAAGTGATCCCAAAATAAAAAGTAACGCTGGCCGCAACGACCAGCAAAAGTTGAGCGGAAAACAGAGGCAGGCTCCTAGCTTGTGGAAGCCTTTATGTGCGTGCTTGGGGTGAATGCGTCAAGTGGGGGATTAGGATTTATCAAACATCACAATTTGATGGCAGTTTCATCCTTAGCAGTCCTTATGACGATCATCGTGAGGAAACGAGCGACGTTATTTTGGTCCCGAAACAATCGATCGCATAATTCATCAAACTCATCCATGTCTCGCAGCCGCAGCATAAGCACGACATCGACATCACCTGTAACAGCATAAGCAGAGGATACCGCCTCTTCGGCTGTCGCAATCTCCAAAAAACGGCGCATATGATGTTCACCGTGTAGCTTCAATTCCACAGTGACCATCGCCTTAATCACACGCCCTGCTTTAACTGGATTAATGATTGCCACAATGCGCTGAATAAAGCCTGTCTTGTGTAGGCGCTGAACCCTGCGCAAGCAACTGGAAGGCGACAAACCAATCTCATCTGCCATCTCCACATTTGTACGAGAGGCATCATGCTGCATGAGGTTTAGAAGTTTTCGATCAATTTTATCCATAAAGACCAGCATATCCCGCTTAATTTTATCTGCAATATTATTGCACAATAAAGCAATTTTTGACCACAAATGCGAATGGGCCTGAATTACAAACTCTTCAAATAGAGGAGTTTGCATTGTCGATAATGATCAATTTTTCAAGAAAAACACGCGAAGCATTAGATGTTTATTGGATCTTAGCCCGCATAACTATACCCATCACAATCGGCGCAGAAGTCTTAAATCGGCTCGGTGCTATCGAAGCAATCTCACCTCTATTTTCTCCTGTTATGGGCATGCTTGGTTTGCCAGCAGAGCTGGGACTAGCATGGCTGACTGCAATGGTCGTTGGAATATGGGGCGCTATTCCGCTCCTTTTCACTTTGGTGCCTATCGCCACGCTCAGCACAGCAGATGTGACAATTTTTTCGGCCCTCATTTTGTTTGCTCATGCACTCCCCATTGAGCAAAAAATCATCGCGAAGGCAGGCCCAAGCTTCCTTGTAACAACAATGCTACGTATTGTAGGCGGGCTATTGTTCGGTCTTGTACTGCATCACTTATTTACAATGACAGGTTGGCTTGCAGCACCTGTAAATCCAGTTTGGATACCCATAAGTGAAACTCTCGCATGGAAAGATTTCTTCTTTGCTTTAGCAGAAGCTATGGCATGGATGTTGGTCATCCTCGTCGTTTTATTTTGGGCGCTGGAGCTACTGAAATTAGTCGGCGCTATGGATATCTTATTAACGGCACTATCCCCCATATTACGACTTGCTGGGATCGAGCGGGAAGCTTCTTATCTTACATCCGTTGGCCTATTCTTAGGCATTTCCTATGGCGCGGGCATCCTTATCAACGAGGCGGAATCTGGCAACATCTCACCGAGACAAGTCTTCCTTTCCTGCATTTTCATGGGGTTCGCGCATAGTATAATTGAAGACACTTTGATCGTTGTTGCACTTGGTGCCGATATCTATAGCGTTTTGATTGGAAGGCTCCTTTTTGCAATTATAGCAACGGCCTTAATTGCAGCTTTCCTTCAGCGCATTTCCGATACGGCATTCTTTACCGCCGCGTTTTCAGCGAAAGGTAAACGGTAAGCCAAGTAAGCAGATAAATCGCGTAACCAAATAGACGTTTACTAACGCGACCTTTATCGGCATCCTCTTAAGCAAGAGACGTCAGGGTTTTCACTCCACCAAGTCGGAATTTTGCGATGAGCGACACAACCAACGAATTCATCAAAATGACAGCGAGCCAAGCTGTTGCTCACCTGCGTTCAAAAGAGGTCTCCCCGCTTGAATTGGTTGAGGCATCCATTAAGCGCATTAAAACGGTGGATGATAAGATCAACGCGCTGCCCATTCACTGTTTTGAGCAAGCGCGGGCCCAAGCAAAATCGTTTGATATTGAAACTCATGCACAAAACCCAAAATCACTCTGCGGCCTGCCGATTGCCGTAAAAAATTATAATGATCTTGGCGGCGCTCTAACCACCTATGGCTCCCCACTTTTTGCAAATAATATCGCCAAACATTCAGACGCCACAGTTCGCCAATTGGAAAGCAATGGTGCAATCGCGGTTGCAAAATCCAATGTCCCAGAATGGGCAGGCGGGCACACGTTCAACCCCGTTAATGGCACAACATTAAACCCGTGGGATATGCGCAAAAGTGCGGGCGGGTCATCTGGCGGATCAGCCGCCGCCCTTGCGAGCGGATCGGTTTGGCTCGCCACTGGCAATGACCTTGGGGGGAGCCTTCGAACACCCGCTGCCTTCAACGGCATTGTGGGTTTGCGACCCGGCCCAGGCCGTGTGCCACGCGGTACACGATTGCCTGCAATGGATACGCTGTGGGTGGAAGGCCCAATGGCGCGCAATGTTCCCGACTTGGCTTTAATGTTGGATGCGGGCGTGGGTCAACAAATCGACGACCCATTGTCTTTTGACCATGCTGGCCCGTCCTTCGTGGAGGCGCTGGAAAAGGCAGAGCTTCCAAAGAGAATTGCTTTCAGTCCTGACCTTGGCATCGTTTCGATGGAGAACGAAATCGCGCAAATTTGCGGTGGGGCTGGTTCGTTTTTTGAAGGGATGGGTGTTGACGTAACCGACGATATTCCAGATTTCACTGGCGTGCTTGAAGCCTTCCAAACCTTGCGCGCGGTTTTGTTTGCAACGTTGATGGAACCAATCTTGGCCCAACACCGAGAGCACATCGCGCCCGAAATCATCGGCAATATTGAGCGCGGTCTTAACATCACGCCTGCACAAATATTCGACGCTGAACGGGTGCGCATCGAGCTTTATAAAAAGGTCATGAAATTCTTCGAGACGCACGACTTCCTTATCTGTCCCGCAGCCTCCATCGCCCCCTTCCCGATTGAGCAGCGCTATGTCACTGAAATTGATGGTAAGCCCTGCGAGACATACATCGACTGGTTCTCCATCACCTTCGCACTCACCATGACAGCCTGTCCAACCATGAGCGTGCCTTGTGGTTTCACGTCAAAAGGCCTACCTGTTGGCGTACAGATCATGGGTAAGCCGAGAGGGGAAGCGGCACTTTTAGGGGCCGCGAAATTATTTGAAGAAGCGACAGGCATTTCAAAGAAAGTGCCGATTGACCCTCGCACGGGTGGGTAATGACAAGACAAGTGAGCAGGTTCGAAGATGTTGGAATTACGCCGCAAAATTTATAATCAACTTGATCCAAAAGTGTGGACGGGAGACGGCATGTCGCCGCTCAATGCGGGCATATTGATTGCCGTGTTGATTAGTATTTTCATCGTCATACTCCAATCTGAACCCGTTATTTTCGCAGCCTATTCCTCCATTTTCATTGGATTGAATTGGATCTTTGCTATCGGTTGCTCCATCGAATACATCGTGCGCCTTTGGGCCATGGGTGAGGCCGATGAATATCGTGGTGCCACGGGGCGCATACGCTACGCCTGTACGTTTGCCAGCGTGTTAGATCTGGTTGCAACGGTGTCCATATGGATAGACCTCATCTTCGGCATTCCGGGTGTTTATGGTTTGCTTTGCCGCATGGCGCGCGCGTTGCGCGTTTTGACCCTATCGCGAAACAGCAAGGCAGGCGTCGCTTTGCGGTTGTTGCTTGTGGCCTGTTATGAAAGAGCGACAGAATTACTCCTCAGCCTCATGTTGACCCTAACCGTCATGACAATCACGGCAACCGCCTTGTTCATCATAGAAGGACAAGCGCAACCCGAAGCCTTCGGCTCAATCCCCCGCGCCATGTGGTGGGCCGTCGCAACCCTGACCACGGTCGGCTATGGTGATATCTACCCCATAACCGTCGCCGGAAAATTCTTCGCCAGCATCGCGACGCTGACGTCGATTGCGATTGTCGCAATGCCAACAGGTATTTTAGCAGCAGCGTTTTCTGATGCGTTTCAGAAGATGAAGAAGGATTAGGGGTGGGCGGCAATGCCGACCAAACAATCCCACACCTTAATGAAGTCAACCGTGACAAATTGCATCAAGCAACCTTAACTTCAGTCAGGAAGTTCTCGACGTGTGACCTCACAAGTTTCGTTTTCTCACTTAAATCACTGGAAACACTGGTCACCTGCGTTGCCGCTTTATCTGTACTATCAGCCACAGTTGTGAGGTCTTCCATATTGACTGTTACCTCACGAGTGGCATCGGCAACTTGAGTAACATTATATGATATTTCTTCGGTTGCAGTATTTTGCTGCTCAACGGCAAAAACAACGGTGCCAGTAATCTGGTTGACCTCTTTAATAGTTGTTCCAATTAATTGAATGGCATCAACTGCTTCGCGTGTTTCTTCTTGAATAGCACTCACTTGCTGGCTGATTTCGCTAGTTGCATTTGCCGTTTGGCTTGCAAGTTCCTTAACTTCGGACGCAACCACCGCAAAGCCACGCCCTGCTTCGCCAGCGCGTGCTGCTTCAATTGTCGCATTGAGCGCAAGTAGGTTGGTTTGCTCTGCAATATCTGAAATGATTTTCACCACCTTACCAATTCGTACGGCGGCTTCCGAAAGCCCTTGTATCTGGTTGTCTGTATGATTTGCCTGTTGCACAGCCTTGTCAGTAATCTCTGATGATTTATCAACTTGCAGCTTAATTTCATTAATCGAACTGGTTAGTTTCTCTGTGGCGCTGACGACATTTTGAACATTTACGGCTGTCTTTTTAGCAGATTCTGCCATCATCGATGTTTTGCAAATGCTTGTATCAGCAATCTCTGACATCGAAGTAGCCGTTTGCTGCATTTCACCTGAAGCAGTTGCCATGACCTGCAATAACGCTGAGATATCTCTGTCAAATTCTCCTGTCATCTGTTCTATGTGCTGCGATCTACGAGAGCGCAATTTCGTCTCTTCAACTTCACGCTCTGTCGACGACCGAGATTTTCTCATATTGTCTCTGAATACTGAAGCTGCCGCCATGATATCACCCACTTCATCACCGCTGGTCGAGCATTGAAATTCGGCATCTAAATCACCATCGGCAAGTTTAAGAATAACGCCTGTCACACAATTTAAAGCTCGTGCAGATCGAATGTTCCACCAGGCAAAAAAACCTCCGATGATCAGAGAGATACCACAAGCAAGAAAAGCAAGTGAGACAAAGCTTTGAGAGATTGAAAGTGTTTCAGCAGCTATCTTTTGGTTTTCATTTTCTTTCGCATCAATAAATGCATTAATCCGAGCCAACCAATTGATAAACGCCGGACGAGCTTTGGTAATCACCGTTTGTCTGGCTTCTTCAAAGTTGCCAGATAGCTTAAGACGAATAACTTCTGCGACTAATGGCATAGTTTGTGTTTCAGCAAGCTTGATAGCCTCAAGCAAGTCTTTATCGCCGACCCGAACATTTTGGGGGTTTTTGAACATTTCTTCCATTTTGATTTCGGAATCAACATAGAATTTTTCTAATGTTCTTATTAGTTCTATTTCTTTTTTCACATCGACCGCATCATCCAAAACAACATCGCGGATCGCGATAGCGCGGTCATGAACGCTGCCACGGAAATTGATTGCAAAGCGTTGAGCGACGCTATTTTGATCAATCATTGCCGTTAGATTGCCATCGATTTGATTTACCCGCCAACCAGCAAATATCGTAATTGCAACAATCAAAGTTAATATTGTTCCAAAGCCTATTATCTGCCTCGCACCCATACGGATTGGTCGTATTTTATTCATTAGACTGCGCTCTCCTAAATTGAAAATACTGCTAAAAGGCCACAGCACATCAAGTTCTTTTGCCACCGATTTCAAACGATTTAATTAGGTATATAGATATATCTAATTTTAGATTAAAAAAGCATCACCCACTTTTAGGTTGACTGCTACGATATGATGGGTTGCAATAGGTTTTGCCGCACGTATAAATTATGAAATATTTTCAAGTTTTGTTTGATAATTACTAGCGTTGGAAACCATGGGCAGAACAACAAAACGAGATATCATTTTAGACACAGCAGAAACGCTTTTTGAGAAACAAGGTTATGCCGCCACTGGCATCAATCAGATAACCAAAGAAGCTGATGTTGCGGCGATGACGCTCTACAATAATTTCATCAATAAGGATGCACTTATTCTTGCTGTGCTGGAGCGCCGATCAAAAAGTTTTTTTAAATCACTAGAATTACAAGCCGATGAAGAAAAAACTGCGCCCCACAAACGAATTTTTACAATTTTTGATAAGTACGATGTTTGGCTAGAGAGAGAATTCCACAAATCAGATGATTTCACGGGATGTATTTTTGTAAAAGCGTCAGTTGAGTTTTCCAAACCTCAGCATCCAGCACATAGATTTTCCAATGACCACAAACAGTCAATCATTCAGTTGTTCAAAGATGATTTGATAGAACTAAATTGCCCTGATGTTAATGAGATGGCTCTGTCTCTTCACCTTTTATTGGAAGGTGCTTTGGTTCAAACCCACCTGCTGTCAGATTCAAATTGCGTAAAGCGGGCAAGAAAGATGGCTGAAAAACAGTTGGAAGCTTATTCTTGATTTGGACAATTGAAAACGGCTTCTGAGGATATTGTCAGCATACGTTTTGAATGAAGAAATTTCCTGCGTTCACGACGTCAACGTTGCCTACATGCTGAATTCTTTGAAACCTTCTAAATACGTCATGCCTAAATGACTGCGTCGGAGCGTTGCAGCAATAGTTCAGTCTGCAAACCAAGTAACGACTTAGCTCTGCGCACTCAACCTGCCCCTATGCACCCCCAAAACAAAAAAGCGCGGAGCTTTCGCTCCACGCTTTTTCGAGTGTCTCGGATAATCGCTTTAACCGCGCGCCATGCGCATGCCGACTTCGTCAAGTTCGGCTTGTTCAGCAGCTTCAGCTTCCATTCGGCTGCGACCTTGGTCGCGCTCTTCTAGAAGTTCAACTTTTTTCAACTCTTCAACGGCTTCGCCAAGCGCATTTTGTGCGGCTTCTAGCTGCCCTGAAAGGTCTTCAGCTGATTGCAGAAGATTATCTCGACGGGTCATCGCAGCTTTTGCGAAGGTCGGATAAGCAAAGTGCGTAATATCAGAGATACCACTGCGCTCTTGTTCTGCTAAGATTTGGTTGTCGAGATCGGTTGCCATGCGCTTAAAATCATTGACCATGATTTCAATAGCAGATAACTGGCGACGCTTCTCGTCAACTTGGAATTGTTTCAAACGAATTAGGCTTTCACGCGATTTCATACTCAATACTCCCCGTGACACTATCGATCACTGTAAACTCAATTGCTTAATATAGCCTCAAGAGCCTGGAAACCTTCTGTTAGGGATGTTGCATCACCCTTTCCTTGGGTCAAAAACGTCTCAAACGCAGGGTGGAGCTCAATTGCGTTGTCTACAGCCGGTGTTGTTCCCGCCCGATAAGCGCCCAATTGAATGAGTTCTTCCATGTCTGCGTAAGTCGCCATGTGATTTTTTGCCTTTTTTATTAAAGGTCGAAATTCTTCTGGCGTACTATCTGGCATCGATCTTGAGACCGATTTTAGCACATTAACGGCAGGATATCGTCCGCGTTCTGCAATGGCCCGTTCCATCACTATGTGACCATCCAAAATACCGCGCACGGCATCGGCAATCGGCTCATTATGGTTGTCGCCTTCAACAAGCACTGTAAACAGCCCCGTTATAGAGCCGTTCCCATCCGTGCCCGGCCCTGCCCGCTCTAGCAATTTTGGAAGTTCGGTAAAAACGGTTGGCGTATAGCCGCGTGAGGTTGGTGGTTCGCCGGCTGCCAAGCCAATTTCGCGTTGAGCTTGGGCAAAGCGGGTAACACTATCCATCAAGCAGAGAACGTTTTTGCCTTGGTCGCGAAAATATTCGGCCATGGTCAAGGTCATGAAGGCTGCTTGGCGACGCATGAGGGCTGATTCGTCCGAGGTCGCGACAACCACAATTGCGCGCGCTAAGCCCTCTTCTCCCAAATCATCTTCGATAAATTCTTTAACTTCGCGCCCTCGTTCTCCCACCAGACCGACAATAATCACGTCAGCAGCAGAATTTTTTGTGAGCATAGAAAGCAAAACAGACTTGCCAACACCGGAACCTGCAAAAATCCCCATGCGCTGACCAAGGCAGCAGGTGGTGAAGGTGTTAATAACTCTGACACCCATATCGAGCGCTTCGCCAACCCGGTTTCTCGTGTGGGCAGGTGGCGGATTTTGTCTTAACGGATAAGGCAAATCGCCTCTTATTAAGTCGCCTTTTCCATCCACAGGATCGCCCAAAGCATTCACCACGCGGCCTAACCAATGCATGCCGGGGCTTACAACTGCTTGTCTTGCAAGAACTTTTGCGGGGCAGCCAAGACGCACGCCTTCAAGCGAAGAAAACGGCAAACAGCTTGCAATCTCCCCTTCAAAACCAACAACTTCACAAAGAACTTTGGTGACGCCGTCGCGTTGATTGCCACTTTCAATGAGCAAACGTGTGCCCACATTCATCTCATGCAAAGGGCCTGCTATTTCCACCAACAACCCACGCACACCGACCACACGACCGAAAAGATTAACAGGCGTCGCACCATCAACAAGTGTGTTTAATCTCGTAAAAGTTGCATTTTCTGCCATCAAAACCTACTTTGGTAACCTTTCGTTCATACTTCCCGTTAACAATATGCGAAAGGGAATTTGTGATTTGTTTACCCATATCACGTGCCTAAGGGCGAAAAAGATTCGTGTTTCAGTCTACCACTTTTAAGACTGCAGCCTCAATTTTTCTCACTCTTAATATTTAATGCACTGGATATGAAAATAAATTCGTTAAGACCCTTGCAGGATGGAATCAGAATTTGTTAACCATTTCTGAGTAGCGTCCTGAGTCGAAGGTTAATAGAACCCCCACTAGTGTTCGCATTGGGCTGAAAACACGGTGGATCATACAAGGGGATTAGCATGCGAGTCTTGCTGATTGAAGACGACAGCGCTACAGCGCAAAGTATAGAGCTAATGCTCAAGTCGGAAGCATTTAATGTGTATACGACGGATCTAGGCGAAGAGGGTGTCGATCTCGGCAAACTGTACGATTATGATATCATTCTCCTCGACCTAAACTTACCAGATATGAGCGGATATGAGGTTCTTAGAACCTTACGTGTCGCAAAGGTTCAAACGCCGATTTTGATCCTTTCAGGCCTCGCTGGTATTGAAGATAAGGTCCGTGGTCTTGGCTTTGGTGCTGATGACTATATGACTAAACCTTTCCACAAAGACGAACTGGTTGCTCGTATTCAAGCAATTGTTCGCCGCTCGAAAGGCCACGCACAGTCAATCATTACAACGGGCGACCTTAAAGTGAACCTCGACACGAAGACTGTCGAAGTAAACGGTCAGCGCGTTCACCTCACTGGCAAAGAGTACCAGATGCTCGAGCTTCTCTCATTGCGCAAGGGTACAACCCTTACCAAAGAGATGTTCCTCAACCACCTTTACGGCGGTATGGATGAGCCAGAACTTAAAATTATCGACGTATTCATCTGTAAGCTCCGCAAGAAATTGGCAGCTGCAACAGATGGCGCGAACTACATCGAAACAGTATGGGGACGCGGCTACGTGCTTCGTGAACCATCTGAAGAAGAGCTTCTGCAAAGCGCATAAAGCGAACCTTCTTAAAACAAATACAAAAACCCGCATCTTTTGATGCGGGTTTTTTATGTTCTTCAGCCCTTTATTTACGCAAAATACATCGCCCCCTCCCCTCCTAAAAAGGAGCGAATGGGGATTGTCACCATAAACGTGTAACGGATTTAATTAGGCTGAGAGAACCTGTTTCACTGCTGCAGCGTGCTTATCAGTTCTAAAGATCGTTCGGTCTTGCTGATCTACAGTAAACTTATCGCACACACCGACAACTGTTTCAGCGCCACCAAGCATCAAGAAGCCGTCAGGCGCCATCACAGTATGCATCTTTTCTAAGACAGCTTTTTTGATATCTACGTTGAAATAGATCAAAACATTGCGGCACAAAATAATGTCGTATTGAGGCATTCCGATGAATGGAGACATCAAATTGAACGGTTGGAATTCAACCATTGATTTGATTTCAGGTTTCAGCTTCCATAATTCACCAGCCTGATCGAAATATTTCAACAGCATTTTAACAGGCATACCGCGTTGAACTTCAAACTGGCTATAAATGCCGGCTTTCGCTTTTTCCAACACTTGGGTCGAAATATCCGTTGCCGTGATTTCAAGCTTATGACCAGCCAGCAAATCAGCGTTCTCACGACACAAAATCGCGAGTGTATAGGCTTCTTGTCCAGAAGAAGATGCTGCACTCCAAATACGAATAGGACGTCCTACAGGACGATTATCCAGTATTTCTGGAAGCGCGCGCTTCAAAAACAAATCGAATGGTTTGCCATCGCGGAAGAATGATGTCTCTGTAACAGACATGCTCTCAATAACATCGCCAGCAAGCGTCCCGTTCGGGTCACTCCGCACCATATCAAACAGAGCTTTATGATCAGCAATGTCATGACTGCGCATTACAGATGACAAACGATTTTCCAGCAAATATTGCTTTTCTTTTTGCAAAGACAAGCCGGAACGCTCTTTCAAAAATTTTGCGAAGAAGTCGAAAATTTCAGGGGTCATAGAGTGCCCTCCTGAACGATTTTCGATATCTTTTTGCCTATTGCATCGAGCGGAAGTTTTGCCGAAGCAATGCCTGCGTTAAACGCAGCACCTGGCATGCCCCAAACGATGCTTGTCTCAGCATCTTGGACCAGCACGTTGCCGCCTTTTTCAATGATATCACGTCCACCAAGAACGCCGTCTTTACCCATTCCAGTCAAAATGACGCTCAGAACTTTGTTTCCATAAAGTTTGCTGATTGAAGTGAACATTTTATCGACTGCAGGCTTACAAAAGTTCACTTGCGGCCCATCATCCAAAACAACACGCGTATCGTCACCTGATTTTTCGAACACGAGGTGTTGATTTCCAGGCGCAACATAGACATGGCCAGGTTTCAAGATATCGCCAGCTTCGGCTTCTTTAACAATCAAGCCACAGGCTTTATTCAAGTGGTCTGCAAACACCGATGTAAAAGACTTAGGCATGTGCTGAGTAAGAACAATCGGTATATCACCCAAAGCATTTGCGGCCTCTTGCAACACTTGCTGCAACGCTCTCGGCCCACCTGTGGAGCTACCTATGCAAAGTATCTCAGGCTTACCTTGCTTGAAAGGAATGAGCTCGTTTGCACCAACTTCGGCCTTCGTTGATCGTAATTTATCGAGCTTTTCACGACCAGAGTTTAAAGCAGCGCTACCGCCCATAGTTTTTGCGCTCGCGCCCGACTTTGCATCAGTAGAAGGACTGTCAGCCTTTGAACGCAAAGAAGAATATGGCGAAGGAACAGATGGTTTAGCCCGCTCCGTCAGCATTTTTGCCTGACCACCATGCCCAACACACAACGCATTAATACGCGTAATTAGATCGACACGAAATTCATTAGACGTGGATAGCCCGCTATTGGTTGATGGCTTCGCAATATATTCATGCGCGCCTTTTGCAAGTGCGGTCAGACTGATTTCAGCATTTTTGGTAGATAAGCTGGACGCAATCAGGATGCGGACGTCTGGACATGCACGAAGAAGATGCGGCAACGCCTCTAATCCGTCCATTTCAGGCATTTCAATATCAAGAACAACGAGAGTTGGTTGAACGTCAGCAATTTCGCGAACAGCGTGTAGACCATTATGACATCGGGCTACAACTTCAACGTTTTCTTCAGCCGATAACCAGCGACTTAACAATCCCCTTACGACTGCGGAATCGTCAACAAGCATGACTCTAATTTTCCGACCAGCATCGGCATTAGATCTATCTGTAGTCGCTAATCGACCCATTACTACTCCCGCTAGGAAAACTACCTAGTTGCCACCAGAGTTTAAAACTAGTCGATTAACCCGACTTCTTGGAATTTTGCTTGAACAATTTCGCGATCAAATGGCTTCATGATGTACTCATTAGCCCCTGCACGAATAGCTCGTGCAATGTGCCCAACATCATTTTCAGTGGTACAGAATACAACTTGTGGCTTTTCACCATCCGGCATATCACGCAAAGCAGATAGGAACTGCAAACCATCCATGACTGGCATGTTCCAATCCAAAAGGATGGCATCCGGCATTTTGGATTCACATTCATCCAATGCCATTTTCCCATCTTCTGCTTCTGTTATTTCAAAGCTCAGATCTTCTAATATTCTACGTGCAACTTTTCTAATTACACTTGAATCATCGACAACAAGACAATTTTTCATTTCAGGCACCCATTTATCTTACACTTATATGCTAAGCAGCGATGCGCTCCATCATACTGCCAAGTAGCTTCTCTACGTCCAAGATTACCATCAGTTGTCCTTCTAAACGATGAACGCCCGCTGATATATTTGTCCAATTTTTATTTAAATTTGTCGGGTTAGCTTCTCGGCTATCGTCAGACAAGTTCAGCACTTCGCCTACATTATCGATAATAAAGCCATAAGATTCGCCACGATACTCAATACCAACAGCCATTTTGATGCCGTCTTCGTCGCGATCGCCCAAACCAAGCAAGCGGCGCATATCAATTGCGGTCACGATACGACCACGTAGATTAAGCACACCTGCTATCTCATTTTCAGAGCGTGGCACCCGCGTAATGCTCTCAGGCATAAACACATCATGCACTTTACCAATTGGTATACCGAAAAGTTGGCCACCAATAACAACTGTTACATACTGCGTCGTGTTTGAATCGAGTTCTTGTTCGTTCATGCCGCCAACTCCAGCTCATTAGAAAGTTCTTTAAGGGATGCAATCAAACCAGGACGGTCAAATTTGGCGACAAAATCATCAAACTGACTTTCACGGCAACGCTCAACCAAGGATGGTGTGCATACCGATGAAATTGCAAGAAGTGCAGGACAACCATAGCTCGGTTTGTCATGAATAATCTTGGCAAGATCAAAACCGTTTGATCCGCGCATTTCAACGTCGGCAACAACCACATCAAAGACATGAGCCTCGTTCAAAATTTCTTTTGCAACATGAACGCTTGAAGCTGTTGTTACGCGGTAACCTGCTGCCTGCATGATTGGCGTCAACATATTTCTAAAGAATTCAGATTCTTCAACAAACAGAAGTTTGCGAACCCGTTTATCATCTGACGTGTCTGAGTGAGTAAACCAATCTTCAAATGCAAGTGGCAAATAATGACCAATATCGAGGATCTCAGTTGCCTTACCTTTGATAACCGCAGAACCAACCACACCGACATTTTCTGACGTAACTTCAATATCAAGTTGGTCTTCAACAATGTCGACAATCTCATCAACAACAAGCCCCATAGAGCGGCCAGCATCCGAGAACACCAACATTGGCTGTGATCCATCTTCGCGACGCTGCATTTCGTCATCAACATAAACGAGTGGCATCAAAGTTCCGCGATATTGAACAAGATCGCGTCCATTTGAGTTCTCAATTTCAGAAACATTCACCTCTTCGAGGCGTGTTACAAGTGACAATGGCACAGCTTTTGGTGTGTTTGAACCAGCGCGGAAAAGCAACATAGAAGTTGTTTGATTTTCGTTGCTCGTAACGATCTGCTCTTGTTCGCTCTTGCGATTAGCCTCGTCAGCAGCACTTGTGCTCACGCCTTCGGCAACGCCATTCGGATCAACGATCATGATCACGCTACCATCACCCAAAATCGTGTTACCTGAGAACATATTGACATTTCTCAACACGGTAGACATTGGCTTAACGACAATTTCTTCAGTGTGGAACACACCATCAACAACAACGCCGAATGATTGTGAACCCACCTGCATTACGACGATGAAGCCGCTCTCATCAGAAATTTCCTTATCGTTAACCTCGTCCCCTTCTGAGGAAATCCCCAGCAAGCGGCCCATTTGCACCAACGGCAACAGCTTGTTGCGCAATCGCAAAACAGGCGTTTCTTTGATGCGTTCAATATGATGTTCGCTATTGCTTTCAGCTTGAACCAGCTCAACAACAGACAATTGTGGGATCGCGTAACGATCGCCAGCAACCTCAACAATAAGCGCGGAAACAATCGCCAAAGTGAGTGGAATTTTGATGGTAAAGGTTGACCCTTTGCCTGTGATGGATTTCACGTCAATCGTGCCACCGATTGTCTCAATGTTGTTGCGAACAACATCCATGCCAACACCACGCCCAGAAACACTGGTTACTTCTTGCGCTGTCGAGAGGCCTGCATTGAAGATATATTTTTGAATTTGGCTCTCAGGCATGCTTGCGATTTCGCTTTCGGTCGCAAGACCGTTGGAGATCACCTTCTCTTTGATCCGTTCAAGGTTCAACCCGCGTCCATCATCGACGATATCAATGATGATATGACCGCCTTCATGGTAAGCAGAAAGCTCGATCACACCTTTTTCTGGTTTCCCAGATTTACGACGTTCATCCGGCGTTTCCAAACCATGGTCTGCAGAGTTGCGAACCATGTGGGTCAAAGGATCCTTGATCATATCAAGGACTTGCCTGTCCAATTCAGTTTCTGCACCAACCATGCGCAGATCAATGTCTTTTTCAAGTTCGTTTGCTAGATCGCGGACGATACGAGGGAGTTTTTGCCATGCATTACCAATTGGCTGCATGCGCGTTTTCATAACGCCTTCTTGCAACTCACCCGTTACATTCGAGAGACGTTGGAGAGGAACCTTAAACTCAGATTCCTCATGGCGTCTGGCAATTTCTAAAAGCTGATTACGGGTCAAAACCAGTTCTGACACCATGGTCATCAGGTTTTCCAGCGTATCAACATTTACTCGGAGCGATTGCTGACTGACAGGTTTAGCCGTGCCTTCAGCTTTCTCACTTGGTTCTTTTTTGGCTGCGACAGGTTTCACAACCTCTTCGACAACTGGTGTTTCTTCGACTTCAGTTTCCATAAATGCGCGTTCAAGCTCATCTAGTGAGACTTCGCCAGGACGCAAGTCGCGTTCTAGTTCTTGAACGACAAGTGGATCATCTTCCACTTCTGCTGAAGCATCATCATCTGTTTTATCTGGCTTTGGTGCGGCTGCTGCAGCGGCGGCTGCTGCAATTTCATCAGCCATTGAAATAGCGTTGAGGGAATCGATAAGGTCGTCGTCGCTGCCTTCAGGTTCCGTACCATCAGATTCTTCAAGACCGACGAGAATTTCTTTCAACCGATCGATCGATTGGAGAATAAAGGAAACACCATCTTCTGTAACCGGTTTGCCATCTCGATACTTCCCCATAAGGGTCTCGCCAGCATGGGCAAGAGCTTCCAATCGAGGCAAGCCTAAGAAGCCACAGGTACCTTTTATCGTATGTACCAATCGAAAAATATTATCGAGTATCTTCTCGTTGTTTGGTTCTTGCTCAAAGCGAACAAGTTCCAAGTCCACAACATCGAGACTTTCAGAAGTCTCAGTCAGAAATTCTTGAAGTAGGTCATCCATTACCAACGCCACCAATGTCTATTTCCGGCAATCCGGACGGTTTTGATCAGCGTTGAGTTTCCATTCAAACTGTTAACATAGGCTAAAATTTAAGGTGAAAAATGTCTAAATATCGTACTTAGATAGATTTTTTTTGAAAATTTTCCCAATTAACGTCCGTTTTACTGCGTAGTGAAACTCACTGCGCAGTTAACACAACATCATCACCATCATTGACAATATTGATTTGAATTTCGCAAAGTTTTGCAAGTAACCAACAATAATACGGCTGCACATTATGGGCATCAACCTTGCCGTCTTCAAATTTACCCTTTGCAATATTGGCCGCTTCTTCAGGTACACGTGCTTTTGGTCCTGAACAAACAAGTTTGAAGCTTGGTTTATCTGCGCTCTCGTCTTGCGAAACGGTAATTTTGCCACCCTGCGGCACGCAGTTCAGCGCCAACATGACAAGATTGAGCATAAGTTTAACTTGGTTCTTCGGCAGCAATTGGCGGGTAACCGTCCATTCCAAATCTGGCTTTTCTGATACCACATAACCTTGTGCAACTTCCTCGGCGTCGCCTGTATCAATTTGAGCGCCCGCTGAGCCAGCAGCGCCAAATGCGATGCGAGCAAATTTTAATTTGGCAGACGCCTGTGTCGCACTTCTGCGCACCAGATCCATCGCCATGTCGCGCATAGAGCCATCAATGTCCTCATCCATTAGCTCAAGCCCATTGGTGATTGCACCAACTGGAGAAATAATATCGTGACAAACTTTGCTACACAATAATGCACCAAGGTCACTGGCTGAAAGTTCAGTAATAGTATCGCTCACACTTTTCTCCAAAGGGCACTCAAAAGCCCGTATCCGCATTTATAATTGTTGAGGTACGATGTCTTGCACCGCTAAACCACCCTTAAATTCAACGAACAAGCTGTGGACTTAGTTTTTTCCACTCCAGCCGCCCGCTTTCTACGTAGTTAGTAGGTTTTAAAGCCCACTTGTTTCTTGCACTCACAGAGTGAAAGAAAAATAATTGATTCTCGTAAAGAGCCCAAATCAAAGGATTACCATCCGCCAAACGCCCTGTTGCGACAGCAAAAGCGCCGTAACCATTAAATTGCGGCAAGAACGCTTCTGGCGCATCAAGGAAACGGTCTGCATTCGCAGAATTGGTAAAATGCCAATAATGGCCATCCCACTCCACTTCATGAGAATCTTGCCCCACAATAGCTTGCTGCTCAGTGAAATACGAAACAATATCATATCCATGCATGGCAATGCCCGTTGAGGGATTGATCACATAAATATCTGATGTTGTTGCAACCGAAGATCGTGGCGTAAATGCTAAGGTCATCAGCATGGCCACAAATATGCCCAGAACAAACTTAATGATCGACTGCATGTAGGTTAGACTCTGTAAGTGATTCGGTTCGAGGCTAAATATTAGCCCGACATTTTGGACAAACAGTTAAATTCCGGCCCGTTTATAGGTCGACTTTAGATAAATATGGATGATGAGAGCCTTTGATGAATTTTATAAATGCTAAATCAATAGTCAAGCAAGGTGCCCAACGGGTGGTTAGAGCAACGCTGGTATCAGCTTTTCTAGCCACTGCGATAGTCAGTGTTTTAGATACAGGAAAAGCACAAGCACAGGCGGCACAAATTGACACCAATGACACGTTCAGTGTCCAAGAGGTCGTCAACACAGGCCATCGCTTCTTTGGCGGCGTATCGGGCAGTCTTGCAAGCGTTGTAGAACGCGCTTTTTCCAAATACGGCTTACCTAATGGCTACATTTTGGGCGAACAAGCCGCCGGTGCCTTCGTTGGTGGTCTTCAATATGGCGAGGGTGTCCTTCACACCAAATCCGCAGGGCAATACAAAGCCTATTGGCAAGGGCCAACGCTTGGTTGGGACTTTGGCGGTGCTGGCACCAGAACGATGATGCTTGTCTATAATTTATCAACAATCGAAGCGCTTTACCGTCGTTTTCCTGGCGTTAGTGGCTCTGCTGTCGTTATCGGCGGCGTAGAAATGTCGGTTCGCAAACGCGGCGACATGATTGTTGTTCCCATCAGAAGCGGCGTTGGCGCAAGGTTGGGCGTTAACGTTGGTTATCTAAAATTCACCACTCACCCTACAATTAACCCGTTTTAACCTCGAAAATTCTGTTCATCCGTGTATAAAGGCGAGAGTTTTTGGAGTTTAGCCTGAATTGATACAGATAGCCCTATACGTTTCTGCGGGTTTTTTGACAGCCGCGCTTATCGCATTGTTGGCGCTTCCCTTTTTAACGGGACGTGCCGCAAACACGGCTGTGCGAAAACTCAGAGCGAAGCTGCCGTTTTCAACTGCTGAGATGGCAGCAGAGAAAGACCAACTCAGAGCTGAGTTTGCGATCGCCCTTCGCAAGGTTGAGATTGATCTCGCCAAACAGTCTGAAAAAGTCGCGAGCCAAAACATAAGCATTCGAAAACTAACCGAAAAGCTAAATGGCGCCTCAAAGGTTAGCAAAGCAAGCAAATTGGCTTTGGAAGAAATTCGCTCAAAAGAGCACGACCTTAACGAGCGCCTTCGTCAGCGAGATGCCCAATATGCTGGCCTCGAACAACGATCCAGACAAATGCTGCGCGAGAACCGCGAATTGAAGCTGGAATTGCAAAAAGGAGGCAAGGACATCAAAGCGATACTGGCTGGACGCTCAGAAAAGACGCTCAGCAAGGGACCTTCTACCAGCAAATCTGGCCTACCAATTGCCGATGTTGCTCTTGCCAAAGAAGAGGGCGAGCTTTCAGTCCAACATTTGCGCGAGGCTTTGAGTGAAGCACGCCGCGAAAACCAAGTGGCAGAACGTCAAATCAAAACGCTAAAGAAAAACTTAGCGGCCGGAAAAGACAACGCTGGTGATATCAAAGCACAATTGCCAAAAGCCGCCGTTCCCCAAAATCTTGGTGGATCAGAAGATGCCATTCAGGCTGAAAACAAATTAGAGCGCTATCCTGATGTGCAAGACCAAATTTTGGACTTAGCAGCAAGCCTCACCGCGATTACTTCTTTATTAGAAGAGGATGATCCGAAGGTTAGCAAGATTTTGAAGGATACCGAGCCAAATTCTGAGGGAGCTCTAGGCGCGCGCATTAAAGCTTTATTGGATGCTGAAAAAGAGCCTGCCGCAAAAACAAAACGTAAAACGCCATTGAAGGCGCAGGCTGGAACGCAGGCAAGCACTGC
Source organism: Hyphomicrobiales bacterium (assembly GCA_039973685.1). Taxonomy (NCBI): domain Bacteria; kingdom Pseudomonadati; phylum Pseudomonadota; class Alphaproteobacteria; order Hyphomicrobiales; species Hyphomicrobiales bacterium. The sequence goes on along the minus strand of JBDWKL010000005.1, from coordinate 58,062 downwards.
TAAACCAGCAGAACCTTCCAAAAAAGATGAGCCTGCAAAAGAACTTGAAACGGCAAAAATTGAAATGCCTGACGTCAAAGGTTTAAAGCTTGCAAAAGATGCTCGCCCACAATCGGCGACAAAACGTGCCCCTGCTTCGAGTGCCCGCAAAAAAGCGCTTCCGTCTCAAAGTGAGAAAAGCCGCAGCAAAACAGCGCAGTCAACCAGCAGCGGCACAGCGACCAAGAAAACAGAAAAAGCTTAAAACTGCTCGCTTATTTCGCAGGTAATTCCATAACGCTATAAACTTGCCATGTCGGTACGTGGATCAACAACACACCGCCGCCATTTGCATCATTATAGCTGACGGCAAGGTTTTCACCTGACAAAGATGTATCGATAATGTTAGCGCCATCAGGCAGCGGATAACGTGCACGGCGCACGTCAGCATCGGTCACAACCGCCGGCACTTGATAGACGGAGGCTTCTTGCTCAGCACTTTGGTTGATCTTATAGATGATCGCAGCAACAACAGCGCCAAGCCCCAAAACCATTACAAGCGTTGAGCGCAACATTAAGCGTTTCAGCTTTACTTGCACATTTTGAATGGCAGGATCGAGTTCTTCTTCTTGTTTTTCGTCATTGAATGGGTCAGACACGGTATACCTGTTTACTTACACTGAAAGAAACGCCAATGGCTGAAGAGCCAACACCGGAAGCAATGCCTCCAAGTTCCGACGAACTCATATCCGAATTTTCAACAAAGCGCACCCCTTTGGATGTGAAATCTCTGGAAAGCGGAGATCAGTTCTCTTTTGCTGTGGAAGATGAGGATGCTGGCACGCGTTTGGATGCCTTTTTAGCGATGGTCATTGAAGGTGTTTCGCGCAATCGCTTGAAGGACTTGGTGAAGAGCGGACAAACAACCATTGACGGCAAACAACAGGCAAAACCAAACACCCGCCTAAAAGCCGGTGAAATTGTTGGCCTGATTATGCCGCCCGCTGAAGACCCAACGCCACTGGGTGAAGATATTCCACTCACCATTGTCTATGAAGATGATGATTTAATCGTGGTGGATAAGCCCGCCAATATGGTCGTTCATCCTGCTGCTGGCAATTGGACTGGCACTTTGGTCAATGCGCTCATCTATCATTGTGGTGATACGCTATCAGGCATTGGCGGGATCAAACGGCCCGGCATTGTTCATCGTCTCGACAAAGAAACATCCGGGCTTTTGGTCGTTGCTAAAAATGACCAAACCCACCAAGGCCTTACCGCTCAATTTGCCGACCACGGCAGAACTGGCCCACTACGCCGTGCGTATAAAGCGATTGTGTGGAACGAACCAGCACGCGCCAAAGGAACGATCCACACGGAAATCGCGCGCTCCGTCAACAATCGCTTGAAGATGGCTGTGGTTGCAGCTGGTGGACGTGAGGCCATTACGCACTACGATATTTTAGAAGCCTTTGGGCGTGAAGCAAACCATGGAACCGCCATGGCGAGCCTTGTCGCCTGCCATCTAGAAACAGGCCGCACCCATCAAATCCGCGTCCACATGACCCATATCTCCTGCCCGCTTATTGGCGATCCAGTTTACGGCACTGGGTATCAAACAAAGTCAGACCGCTTACCAGATACGATTGGCGGCAAAATCAAGACACTAAAACGCCAAGCGCTGCACGCATTTTTATTGCAGTTTGAACACCCAATCACGGGCGAAACCATGCGCTTTGAAAGTGAATTACCAAGTGAGCTTACAGCTATACTTGAACCGCTTCGAAAACTCTAAATTTAGGCCTTCTTAGCAAAATGCTGAGCCACGAAAATACCGCCTAAAACCAAAACCATCGCCAATGCATGATACCACCGGAACGCTTCGCCTAGTATCAACACAGACAACAGCGCGCCGAATATGGGCACAGAGTTCAAAAACAGCGCAGCATTGTTTGCACCCAACAGTTCATTGCCCCTGATGAAGCAAGCCTGCGCAATGATAGATGGTCCAATCGCAGCATAAGCAACAACACCCCAACCAAGCGTTGAATGCGGCCAGATGAATTTTGTTGTTGTCCACTCATAAAGGGCAAACGGTATTGAGACGATGCCTGCAATGAAAATCAAGGTAGATAAGAAGCTCATCCAATGCATTTTGGGTTTTACCCGCAAACCAACGCTATACCCCGCGTAAGAAAAAGCAGCAAAAATCATGATGACGTCGCCTTGGTTGAATTCCAAACTAAGCAAGCGGTTGTAGTCACCACCGCTTACCGTCAACAAAACACCCACCAGCGTCACCGTATAACCAACCAATTGTATTGGCAGAGGTTTTGCACGAAAGACGATGAAATTGATCAAGAAAATGAACATCGGCATCGCGGCCTGTTCAATCGTCACATTAAGAGCTGTGGTGTAAGTAAGCGCTGAATAAAGCATCAAGTTAAACAGGGTAAAGCCAATAGGCGCCATCAACACAAAATACCAAATATTCGCGCGAATAACATTCCAATCTGCAACCAAATGCTTTCTGGCAATAAAAGCAACGATGATGGAGGCTAAAAACCAGCGAAAAAAGGTGAGTAACATTGGCGACACTTCGCCATTAGCAAGTTTACCCGCAACCGCATTGCCACCCCACAAAAAAGCAGCAAAGAGCAGCATGATCCCGCCATTGTTCACAATTGCAGACAAGCCTGATGCTTTTTGCGTCATAATTTATCGTACCTTTTAGTCGCAACCATCTATTCAGCGTCGATAAATCGCTGTTTGCAGGGGAAAAGCAAGTGATTTAAATGGAATTGAGTGCTAAATGAAACTCGGCACTCGCAAGTTCGCCGCAAAGCTTCTATAAACCGATGGCCCGACATAAGAGCGTGAACGCTGATTTATGGCGGGTTTTTATTGAAGACAGATCCTGTGTCAGGATGACAAAAACGTAGGAAACCGATCGTTGACAAATGTAGCAGTTGTTGGCTCCCAATGGGGCGATGAAGGTAAAGGTAAGATTGTAGATTGGCTCTCAGAGCGCGCAGACGTTGTCGTGCGTTTTCAAGGCGGCCACAATGCAGGTCATACTCTCGTAATTGATGGCACCTCCTACAAACTCAGTCTCCTGCCCTCTGGTGTTGTGCGCCAAGACAAACTCGGCGTTATCGGCAACGGCGTGGTTGTTGACCCTTATGCTCTCGATGCAGAAATTTCCCGCCTGCGCGAACAAGGTGTGAATGTCTCCCCTGACAATTTGAAACTAGCTGAAAACGCGACGCTCATTTTATCGCTTCACCGCGAACTTGATGCCATCCGCGAAGGCTCCAGCACAGGCACAAAAATTGGCACGACAAAGCGCGGCATTGGCCCTGCTTATGAAGACAAAGTTGGTCGCCGAGCGATCCGCGTTATGGACCTTGCCAACATGAAAACTCTCCGCGCCAAAGTTGAGCGCATGTTGGGCCACCACAACCCACTGCGCCGTGGTCTTGGTGAACCAGAAATTTCCGTTGATGCGATCTTCGCAGAACTCGAAGACATCGCGCCGAAAATTTTACCTTACATGGATGCTGTTTGGCGCTTGCTTGACCAAAAACGCAAAGACGGTTCACGTCTTTTGTTTGAAGGTGCACAAGGCGCTCTTCTCGATATCGACCACGGCACCTACCCGTTCGTAACATCATCAAACACCATTGCAGGACAAGCTGCTTGTGGTTCTGGCATTGGCCCTGATTCGATTGGTTATGTTCTCGGCATCACTAAAGCCTACACAACAAGAGTGGGTGAAGGTCCGTTCCCAACAGAACAAGATAATGAAGTTGGTCAATTCCTTGGGGAAAAAGGCCACGAGTTTGGAACAGTGACAGGGCGCAAGCGTCGCTGTGGCTGGTTTGATGCTGTTTTGGTGCGTCAAACATCCAAAATTTCAGGCATCACAGGCATCGCGCTCACAAAGCTTGATGTTCTGGACGGCATGGAAGAACTTAAGATATGCGTAGCTTATGAGCTTGACGGGGAGCGGATTGATTATCTGCCTGCCTCTGAGGGAGCACAAGCGCGGGCCATCCCAATTTATGAAACATTGGAAGGCTGGAGTGAAACGACTGTGGGTGCAAGAAGTTGGAACGATTTACCAGCACAAGCTGTTAAATATGTGAAACACATTGAAGAATTAATCGAAACGCCAGTGGCTTTATTGTCAACATCTCCAGAGCGTGACGATACTATTCTTGTTCAAGACCCATTTCAGGACTAAAGTTAAACAAATAACGAGTTATTGAAAAAGATCTGGAAACAATATGGCTGACTACCGTTCCATTCTAGACCGTGCAATTGACGGGCTTCAGAACAATACAGAAGAAGCGCGCCGCGCTATTTATGAAAAAGCGCGGGCTGCTTTGATGCGACAACTGTCGTCGCTTCAACCAGCCCTCTCTCCTGCGGAAATTTCCAAACAACGTCTTCAACTTGAAGAAGCTGTTCGCGAGACAGAAGGTAAGTTCACAGGTGTGGGCGCTTTGGAAGATGCAGTCTCCGATGCGCTTAGTGATTTGGATTTGAGCGCAGACGCCAACGTTGTTGAGGCAGAACCTGCAGCTCTTCCAGAGCCAACTAATCCAGAACCGGTGGCTCCTGCTGAACCTGTTGTTGAAGAACCCAAAGTTGCAGAAGAAGTTTCAACTCCTGAGCCTGTTATCGAAGAGCCAGTTGCAGTAGAGCCATCAACACCTAAAATCCCAGAGCCTGAGCCAGCCGTTGTAGAAACACCGAAGGTTGAACCTGAAGTTCCAGCTGCAGCACCAGAGCTACCAACAGTTGATGTTGCTGAGCCTGTGCTTGAAGTCCCAACAATGGATACACCAAGTGTTGAGACACCAAGCGTCAAGGTGGAAAGCCCTGAGATAGATGTTGAACCCGCACCGATTGATGTTCCATCTGTCGACGTGGAGCCTACACTTCCTCCAGTGACGAAACCAGATGTTGATATAGCGGCACCGAAAGTGGACGCTGATGACGTCAACATTAAAACGGCTGAGTTGGCACTGCCTTCTGTCGATACGCCAGAAATTGCCCCGCTTGATGAACTTCGCGAGACAATGGCTGCTGATGGGATAGATATTCCACCCGTTAGTGATGAATTCCCGACGCCCCCTCAAGAAGATTTCTCAAGTTTCGAAGCGCCAGACCCAACCTCTTTCAGTCCAGAAGAGACTATTGCTGCGGTCGAAACCAAAAAATCTAGTGGCAAAGGCCTATTTTGGGTTCTTGCTCTGCTTATCCTTATTGGCGGCGGTGTTTTTGGTTGGGCACAACGTGAAGTCGTGGGCCCGGTCCTGACACAGTTCACCGGCCAAGTATCTGGTTTCATTTCTTCGCTTGGAAGTTCTGAAACAAACGCGCCAGCTGCGACACCAACAACTCAACCGCCAGTCGACACAGATGATGACAACGCTAAGAGCGAAGATCGCATTCCAACAGCAGGCGGAACAGACGACAACATCCAGCCGGGTACGCGCATCACGCTACCTGATTCAACACCATCGACTGATCCAGTCGTGATTACCCCTCAAGCGCCAGCGTCTGAACCAACACAGGATCAATCACGTACCGAGAGTCCTGGGGCAGAAACAACGCAAGCGGGCGGATCTGTCATTGCGCAGCCATCAACCAGTGAAACAGTTCCTGCGGCTGACGCTGCGCCGCAAACAACGACGCCAGCTTCAAATCTATTCTCATCAAGCGCCATCCTTTACGAAGAACGGCCTGAGAGTAATCAACCAGGTGTTTCTGCCGGCAATGTCATTTGGGAAATAGTACCAACAGGCAGTGAGGCGATTGGCTCTACAGGACTTCCATCAGTTAAAGGCAGCGCTCGCATTGAATCACGCGATATCGCGGTACGCTTTGAACTCATGCGCAACCTTGATCCTAACCTACCAGCAAGTCACCTTATTGAATTTGAGTTCACACCTGGCCCATTGTTTAATGGTGATGAGATCAACAATATTGCTGGCGTGATTGCCAAACCAGAAGAACAAAAGAATGGCAATCAGCTGAAAGGCGCAATCGTCAAAGTTTCTGAACGGGTTTTCTGGGTGGCAATGTCTGCACAAGCAGCCGATCTTGCATCCAATACTGATGCATTGCAGCAGCAAAACTGGTTTGATATTCCACTGGTCTTCAAAAGCGGAAAACGCGCAATCCTAACATTGGAAAAAGGCGCAGCCGGCAAAAAGGCAATTGAAGAAGCGTTCAAATCTTGGCAGGCAACAAACTAAAAAGCCAGCAGGTTAAACACCAACTGGCCTTTTAGGATCCCTAAGGTCGCGCCGCTCTTTAGCCGTGCGCGGTCTTAACCTTCTATCATCGCAGCGCTTGCAGCTTGTGCTTGCTCACGGGACATACGCTTTACTGAACGTTGAATTTTTTCAAATGCCCGCACTTCAATTTGACGAACACGTTCACGGCTAACACCAAATTCTTCTGACAAGGCTTCGAGTGTCTTAGCTGGGTCGTCCATACGGCGCGCTTGGAAAATGCGGATTTCACGCTCATCCAAAGTCGTCATCGCATCACGTAGCATAGTACGGCGGTGTTCTAATTCTTCTTGTTCTTCAAATAGAACATCGGGCGTATCTGTTTCATCAACAAGCCAATCTTGAAATTCGCCTGCACCATCTTCAGAACGGATCGGCGCATTCAAAGATTTGTCGCCAGACATGCGCTGGTTCATCGACACAACGTCTTTCTCAGGCACACCAAGGCGGGTAGCGATTGTTGTCACCTGATCAGGTTTCAAATCACCATCTTCAACCGCTTGAATCTGACCTTTGACTTTGCGCAAGTTAAAGAACAAACGCTTTTGGCTGGCCGTCGTACCAATTTTCACCAAAGACCATGAGCGCAGAATATACTCTTGGATGGATGCTTTAATCCACCACATCGCATAGGTCGCAAGGCGGAAACCTTTGTCAGGGTCGAATTTTTTCACAGCCTGCATAAGGCCAACATTACCCTCTGAAACCACTTCACCGATAGGCAAACCATAGCCGCGATAACCCATCGCTACTTTCGCAACGAGGCGCAAATGGCTGGTAACCAAACGTTCAGCTGCTGGCCCATCATCATGCTCTTGATAGGCCTTTGCGAGCATGAACTCTTCTTGTGGTTCAAGCATTGGAAAGCGGCGCACCTCTGCCAGATAGCGTGAAAGACCACCCTCCGGCGTAGGGATGGATGGCAAGCTACCTTTTTGCGCTGGTAGATTGCTTTTGGCGACAGGTAAATTTGCTTTAGACATGAAAATCCCTTTGCGTCATTAAAAGGAGCACCAAAAACTCAACTTAGCAAGCGCTCACCTTTATTCCCTTTGTATATATATGGGGAATAAGTCGGAAATTTGAAGCAAAATTTGATAAAAAATGTATTTGCGATTGGGCGAAACACGCCCAATCGCTCGTTATTGTTGGCTAAAATCAGCCTAAAATTGCAGTGACTTAACGACAAGAACGCCTTCAAGTGCGTGGATTGCCGATAACAATTCCTCATTCACTTCGCCATCAACAGACAAAAGCGCGATTGCATCACTACCTTGTTCTTTACGGCCCAAGGCAAATGTCGCGACGTTAACGTCATAGCTACCAAGCAGCGTACCAAGACGACCAATAAAGCCCGGCTTATCCTTATTGGTGATGTACAACATGTTCTCGCCGAACTCGCCGTCCATATTGATGCCCTTAATCTGGATGAAACGCGGCTTGCCGTCTGAGAATACTGTACCAGCAACTGATCGTTCTTGTTGTTCCGTTACAATCGTCAAACGAATATAGCTGTCATAGGCACCTTCTTGCTGACGACGCACTTCTTCAATTTTAATACCACGGTCACGCGCCATCACAGGGGCTGACACCATGTTGACAGACTGCAAGAGCGGTTGCATCAACCCAGAAAGGGCTGCAGCAGTAAGCGCCTTCACATTCATTTCGGCAACATCACCTTCATATTCAATACGAATAGCTTTGATGCCGCTTTCTGTTTGCTGGCCAGCAAATAGACCAAGCTTTTCAGCCAAGGTTACGAACGGTGTAAGTTTCGGCGCTTCTTCCGCCGTGATAGACGGCATGTTGAGGGCATTTGAAACAGCACCCTTCATCAAATATTCCGACATTTGTTCAGCAACTTGTATCGCAACATTTTCTTGCGCTTCCGTCGTCGCAGCACCCAAGTGCGGGGTACAAACAACGTTTGGAAGGCCAAACAATTCGTTTTCTGTTGCAGGCTCCGTTTCAAAAACATCAATGGCTGCACCAGCAACTTTGCCAGATTTCAATGCTTCAACGAGAGCTGCTTCATCAATCAAACCACCACGGGCACAATTGATAATCCGCACGCCATCTTTCATCTTTGGAAATGCGCTAGCACCCACGATGTTTTTTGTCTTCTCAGTAAGCGGTGTGTGCAGGGTGATGAAATCAGCACGGGCGAAAAGGTCATCTAATTCAACTTTTTCAATGCCAAGATCAGCCGCTCGCTCAACCGTGAGGAATGGATCAAAAGCCACAACGCGCATTTTCAAACCAAGAGCACGTTCGGCAACGATGGAACCAATGTTACCTGCGCCGATAATGCCGAGTGTTTTAGAGGTTAGCTCAACACCCATAAATTTAGATTTTTCCCATTTGCCTTGCTGTGTAGAAATATCCGCAGCAGGGATTTGGCGCGCCACAGCAAACATCATCGCAACCGCATGTTCTGCCGTTGTGATTGAGTTACCAAAAGGCGTATTCATCACGATGATACCTTTGGCTGATGCCTTCGGAATATCAACATTGTCGACACCAATACCGGCGCGACCAATAACTTTTAAGTTTGCGGCTTCAGCAATAATTTTCTCAGTCACTTTGGTGGCAGAGCGAATTGCAAGCCCGTCATATTGACCGATCACTTCAAGAAGCTTGTCTTTGTCTTTGCCAAGATCTGGCTGAAAATCGACATCTAGGCCGTAGTCTTTAAAGATTTGAACGGCGGTTGGTGAAAGTTTGTCAGAGATTAGAACGCGAGGAGCCATGTTGGTTTCCTTTGATTGTTTTGGTCTGGCAACCAGTCAACTTGGGAGGGACTGGTTGCTATAGAAAAGTGAAAATTTGAGTGAGTTAGCTTGCAGACTTGACGTTTTCAAACGCCCAATCGAGCCATGAAGTGAGCGCTTCAAGGTCGGATGCTTCAACAGTTGCACCAGCCCAGATACGAAGACCAGCAGGCGCATCACGGTAAGCACCAATGTCAAAAGCAACACCTTCTTGATCGAGCAGCGTGGCAATTTTCTTTGCAAAGGCTGCTTGCGCCTCATCATCCATTGCCAAAACGTCTGGGTCAGAAATGACCAAGCAAACCGATGTATTGGAACGCGTTGCTTCGTCTTTCGCAAGGAAATCAACCCAAGCCGTTTTTGAGACCCAATCGGTGATGACACCTGCATTGGTATCAGCACGGCCCATCAAACCTTGCAAACCACCAAGGCCTTTGCCCCAGTTAAGCGCATCAATATAGTCTTCAACGCAAAGCAGCGACGGCGTGTTGATGGTCGCACCTTCAAAGATACCTTTGATGAGCTTGCCACCTTTTGTAAGGCGGAAAATTTTCGGCAACGGCCATGCAGGCGTATAGCTTTCGAGACGCTCTACAGCACGTGGTGATAAAATCAGCATGCCGTGGGCAGCTTCACCGCCAAGCACTTTTTGCCAAGAGTATGTCACAACGTCGAGCTTGTCCCAGCTCAAGTCTTGAGCGAAGGCTGCAGAAGTCGCATCACAAAGTGTGAGACCTTGGCGGTCACTTGGGATCCAGTCGCCGTTTGGCACTTTCACGCCAGATGTCGTGCCGTTCCATGTAAAGCAAACGTCCGTATTAAAGTCGACTTTTGCAAGATCAGGAAGCTCACCATAAGGCGCGTCCATTGTTGTTACATTGTCGAGTTTGAGCTGTTTTACAACGTCACTCACCCAACCAGCACCGAAGCTTTCCCATGACATCATGGTCACACCACGTGCGCCGAGCATGGTCCACATGGCCATCTCATAAGCACCCGTGTCTGAAGCTGGCACGATACCGATGAGATAGTCATCAGGCACGTTTAGCACTTCACGTGTTAGGTCGATTGCTTGTTTTAATTGATTTTTACCTGGTTTAGCGCGATGCGAACGTCCAAGGGGAGCATTCTTAAGAGCATCGAGGGACCAGTTTGGTCGTTTGGCGCAAGGGCCAGAAGAAAAACGCGGGTTAGCCGGCCGCGCAGCCGGTTTCGTCATATCAGTCATGTATTCTATCCTCACAGATAGTTGCCCTTCGTTGGGGAAGGGTGTCCCACTGCGGGAACTAATGACTGGGCGACACAATGTCAACGCATCATGTCGCAAATAGGCAATTATTTTTGCTTTGACCCAAAAATAAAAAAGGCGGGCACTAGGCCCGCCTTAGAATATTGATTGGTCAAACAGTCTTATTTAAAGACTTGATTGCCACCGTAGCTTTTCTTACCGCCACCAAATGTGTAGCGAAGACCTAAGCGGAATTCATGACCAACAAGGTCTCTTGTCTCTTCAACAAAACCAACGTTTGCGATGTTTGAAACATCACCATTAGCAACGCGTGTGTAACGGTAACTACCATCAAGCGCTAGGTTGTTAGCGATCTCATAAGACGCACCAGCTTGAAGGTTCCAAGCAAAGCGGATGTCATTTTCGCCACTAAAGAGCTGGTTCTCAACATTTGATGGATTTGTCGGGCTAACCTGAGCCGATGTCAAACCAGTGTTGTTTGTTGTTGGGTTATTAGCACTCGTATATGAACCGTAGTTCACATAAGCGAAACCAACGCCGCCACCGATGTATGGCGTAAAGCCAGCATATGTGCCACCATCCAAATACGCATTCGCGAAGAATGTATAAAGATCAAGCGTCGTGCTTTGTGGCTGAAATTCAAAGTTGTTCGGAATAATTCCAGGAACACAGCCACAACGAGCATCACCTGTGATGTCTTTGTTTGAGCGTATATCGAACGTCAAATCTGTTCGTAGATACTTGTTGAATTTATAACCAACACCACCGCCGATCACGAGTGCATCGTCACCGTCTGTGTTTTCGAAAACGTTCGTGATACCACTTACGTCGTTACGGAAAGCCAAATCTGGATCTTTCCAACGCGAATAACCAATATCACCGCGTAGGTAGAAACCACCACCAGCTGAAATTGGTTTATGTTCGATGATTGGGGCTGGCGGATCTAAATCCGCAGCTGCTGATAGATGGGCAGACATTGCGACTGCGGCCAACGCGCCCATGCCGACTTTTAGTAAACGGCTCATGGAATATTCCTCTTTGCTACATACACCTCGCCATAATTGGCGCTCGTAACTACTATGCCCCCAAATACTTAAGAGTGGATTAACTAAGAAAATTAAGCGTATTCATTAACTATAGTTAATAATTAAGACGAAAGACATCTCAATTACTTGAAATTCCGCCTAATAGATTAAATTTAATTTAACCTAGATTACTAAGTTGTTAATTTCGCATACCACGGCGCTTTTTAAATCAACGACGAAGCCGACTAGTCTTGATGATCAAAAAGCTAAAAACCCAGCAGCCTTCGCCGCCCACGCTAAAGAATGGCGACCCACGTTTTTTGAGAAAGAACCGCCAGCCATGATGCTATTATTTAGCAATCCTACCCGCGAACCTTCGCAACGATAATTTATGTATTTTGCAGATCAACATTACATCGCAATGCAACGTGCAGGGCGCATATTCAACGCCCTGCCCTCGCATCCGCTCGCATTAAGCGGACGCAATATTTTTTTCTTGGAAAAATGAAATCGAAAGCGCTTCTAAGCAGCGACTTTCTTTACAGCATCAATAATCTCATCAACGACGCTTTCAACAACACCGTCATCATCACCTTCCGCCATAACGCGGATAAGCGGTTCTGTACCAGATTTACGAATGACCAAACGCCCAGCATTACCAAGCTTTGAGCGACCATCATCGATTGCTTGCTTAACGTGATCGTCTTCCAACGGCTCACCACCTGCATAACGGGCATTTTTCAAAATTTGCGGTACTGGCTCAAAGCGGTGACATACCTCACTCACCGGCTTACCTTCACGCACAACCACAGCCATAATTTGCAAAGCAGCAACAAGGCCATCACCTGTTGTTGAATAATCAGACAGCACAATATGGCCAGACTGCTCACCACCAACATTAAAGCCGTGTTCACGCATATGCTCAACCACATAGCGATCGCCTACTTTGGTGCGAGCAAGTTCAATTTTTTGATCGACCAAGAAACGCTCAAGACCTAGGTTGGACATAACCGTTGCCACAATACCGTTGTTTGAAAGACGTTCACTCTTCTTCCAGCTTTCCGCAATAACAGCCATTAACTGGTCGCCATCAACCACATTGCCTTTTTCATCAACGATGATCACACGATCCGCATCGCCATCAAGCGCAATACCAATATCGGCACGCACTTCATTCACCTTGCGGCGAAGAATATCCGGATTGGTTGAGCCGCATTCTTTGTTGATGTTCTTACCATTTGGCTCGACACCAATTTGGATAACATCAGCACCAAGTTCCCACAAAGCCGCAGGAGCAGCCTTGTAAGCGGCACCATTAGAACAATCTATCGCAACACGAAGACCTTCAAAACTAATGTGGCGCGGTAGCGTGCGTTTTGCGAACTCAACGTAACGCTCAAGCGTGCCATCAACACGTTTGGCACGGCCAAGGTTTGCGCTATTGGCGAACTGGCTGGTAAGATCTTCGTCAATCATCCGTTCGATACGCTGCTCAATCTCATCAGAGAGCTTGTATCCGTCAGGACCAAATAACTTAATGCCATTGTCTTCAAAAGCATTGTGCGAGGCTGAAATCATCACGCCAATATCACCACGCATAGAGCGAGTTAGCATCGCAACGCCAGGTGTTGGAATTGGTCCTAACAAGAAGACATCAACACCCACAGCTGTAAAACCTGCCACGAGAGCATTCTCGATCATGTAACCGGAAAGACGGGTATCTTTACCAATGATCACCCGGTGACGGTGGTCGCCGTTCTTGAAGATAAGGCCAGCAGCCATACCAACTTTCATGGCAATTTCAGCAGTCATCGGCCATGTGTTAGCCGTACCGCGAATGCCGTCCGTCCCAAAATACTTCCGCACCATTATGTAGTCTCCGCAAAACCTGCAAAATCCCTCAACGGGCATTTCGCTAATTTGATTTATAGAATGTTACCGCAATTGGTGCAAAAACAATTAAAGCAACGGCCCTGTTAGGTTTCGTGAGCGATAAAATATCCAAAAACGCATAAAAAAAGCCCCGACTAGAAATCGGGGCCTTAAAATTTGTCAATTATACGACTTAACCTTGCGGTTGCGGCTCCAAACCATCGACGTCAGATGCGTCGTCTTTTGGCTTTTTACCACCCGTTTTTGGAATAGCCGAACCACGTGTTGGCGGCGTTTCATCACCATCATCATCACGCGTTGGCTTCTTACCGTCCAACAGATTTTGGATTTCTATGCCAGACAATGTTTCATATTCCAGCAGGCCATTTGCGATTGCATGCAATTGATCATTGTAATCAGTCAAAATACGTTTGGCTTCAGTGTAGCCTTCGTCAACGTAATTTTTGATCTCTTCTTCAATCGTTACAAGTGTCGCAGGCGATATATTGCCGGTACGACCAGCAAACTGAGCTGACTGCTCATCTGGGCCGTAATCGATCATGCCAAGTTTGTCAGACATACCCCATTGGGTCACCATGGCAGTTGCTAGTCTGGTTGCCATTTGAATATCACCAGATGCGCCAGACGTTACTTTCTCGTGGCCAAAGATGATTTCTTCAGCAACACGGCCACCCATCGCAACCGCGAGGTCGGCATAGCATTTTGCCCGTGTCAGTGAGACCTGATCCTTCTCAGGAAGGCGCATCACCATACCAAGCGCACGACCACGTGGAATAATTGTTGCCTTATGGATTGGGTCCGATGCTTCCATATGAATGGTCACAAGAGCGTGGCCTGCTTCATGGTAAGCTGTGAGTTTTTTCTCTTCTTCGCCCATAACAAGCGTACGGCGTTCTGCGCCCATCATCACTTTGTCTTTGGCATCTTCAAATTCATTCATTGTCACAAGACGCTTAGAGCGGCGTGCGGCAAGAAGGGCTGCTTCGTTCACAAGGTTCATCAAATCAGCACCAGAAAAACCAGGTGTTCCGCGTGCGAGAACTTTCAAATCTACATCGGGTGCAAGTGGCACTTTACGCACATGCACTTTCAAGATTTTCTCACGGCCTGAAACATCAGGGTTTGGCACTTGCACCTGACGGTCAAAACGACCAGGACGCAGGAGCGCTTTATCAAGAACGTCAGGACGGTTTGTCGCTGCGATAATGATGACGTTTTCGTTGTCTTCAAAACCGTCCATCTCAACCAAAAGCTGGTTCAAGGTCTGCTCGCGCTCATCATTGCCGCCGCCCATGCCGGCACCACGATGGCGACCAACAGCATCAATCTCATCAATGAAAATGATACAAGGAGCATTCTTCTTTGCTTGCTCAAACATGTCACGCACACGCGATGCACCGACACCCACAAACATTTCAACAAAATCAGAACCTGAAATTGTGAAGAAAGGAACATTCGCTTCACCTGCAACAGCACGCGCAATAAGTGTTTTACCCGTACCTGGAGGGCCAACAAGCAGAAGACCTCTTGGAATTTTACCGCCAAGACGTTGGTATTTTTGCGGTTCACGCAGGAAATCAACAACTTCTTCAAGGTCTTCTTTGGCTTCTTCAACACCGGCAACATCATCAAAAACAACGCGACCATTGGCTTCTGTCAAAAGCTTCGCTTTCGACTTACCAAAGCCCATCGCCTTGCCGCCGCCACCTTGCATTTGACGCATGAAGAAAATCCACACACCAATCAAAAGCAGCATTGGGAACCATGAGATCAAAGCGCTCAACACTGGCGACCCTTTTGTCTCAGGTTCAACAACAATCGTCACACCTTTAGCTTCAAGACGTGCAATCAAATTGGGATCATCGGGTGCATAGGTCGTAAACTGGGTGCCATTTGAATAGTTACCCGTGATCACATTTTCCTGGATCGTAACTTTATCAATTCGTCCCGTATCAACTTCCGATGTAAACACCGAATAAGCGATTTCACGCGCACCCGCAGTTTGGTTGGGGTTTTGGAAGAGTTGGAACAACGCTACAACCAGCAGCAAGATCACAACCCAAAGCGCAAAATTTTTCAAATTGGAATTCATTAAAAACCCTTTTCATCCCAGCGCCGCATCAAGGCACTTCTTTCCTTATGAACATAGGCAAGGAACACCCATATTTAAAGTGTTATCACCCTAAAGTAGAGGCCTGTCACGATGATTATCTCGTCAAAGTGAACTCACATGGTTAACAAACGTTCCACAGCGCGCTTAATAGGCAGATCAAACGCCCCACAAAAGCGCTGAAAGCCTCCAAAAAGAGGCCGAACACTTACCAAGTTAGAATTATCCTCTTCCAAGCACGATGCTGCATTAATTTTGCCATGCTGCTGAAAAGTTACAAAGGGAGAAGATTGGAGCGCAATTTTCTCAAACTTAGATAGGGGCGATTGTGCGGTCTCGACAAAGTCTTTGACGATGTCTGCATCAAGGTCAGAACCAGACACGAGTTCCGCGTTGAAATGCGATGTTTGAATGACAAACCGTCTATCCCAAGAATGAGCCAAGTCGCCGAGCTTTTGAACGCACGGTAAATTGCGGACTTCACGGGTTAAGTAGAGGCTAGAACCCTCACCATGAAGACGCACCCGAGCAAGGGTTTGGCCGCCGATACCCTCCAACACTCTTTGAACGTCGGCAACTGATGGCAGATAATCCCGCCCACCGATCACCGAAAGCAAAGTCTGTAAAACAAGAACGGCAACTGGCTCTGGCTGAGCTTTCAATGCGGCTTTATCCACGACAAGCCCGCCAAAGCGGATCCTATCGACATGTTTTGAGATAAACCGCGCCACCTCCAACGACATCGCGCTTCGGTAACGCGCGGATACTTTGGCATAGGCCAACAATTGTTCGCTCAGTATCTGGTTATTTCCCAATACCGTCCGCGTTCTAACGCGCTCATAGGCGTCGTTGTCATTCGTCGGGTCGGATACCCAGTTAACCGCACGGGCTGATAAAAAACCCTGCAAATCAGCGCGCGCCAAACCAAGAAGAGGACGATGCAATGTGATTGGGCCATTCAAATCCGTGCGATATTCCGTTTTCAAAGGCATACCAGCAAGCCCGCGCCCCCCTTGATCGCTTCTTGAAAGGCGCATCAATAATGTTTCAGCTTGATCATCACGCTGATGCCCAAGCACTAAATCAAAAACACCAAGAGCAAGGCACCGCTCAGCCATCAATTCATAGCGCGCATCACGTGCCGCGTTTGAAAGACCGGTCGAAGGTTTTTCATCATCCCACGTTAAAATGTCATGAGGAATACCAAGCTTGGTGCAAAGCTTGCCAACCATCAATGCTTCATCGCGAGACGCTGCCCGCAAAGCATGGTCGACAGTTAAACAGTGGAGATATTTTCCCTGCTCATTGGCCCATTCTGCCAACATCAACAACATAGCTAAAGAATCGCTACCACCGGATACAGCGACGGCGATTTTTTCTTGATCACGAATGGAATAAAATAGTGCGTGCACATCAAAGAGACCGCACGATAAATTCGCCTTATGTAAAGGCGCACTCACCACCTTAAATGCAGTTCGAACGAGCCTGTTCGTCGCGGGCAGCTATGTGGATAGAGCGTGATGCTTCGGGAAAACGGCTAAACACTTCTGCAAGAGTTGCACAGGCTGCATCATGCTCTTCCAATCGCGCGAGCGAGAGGCCAAGCTTCAACAAGCTATCAGGTGCTTTGGTGCTTGCTGGGAATGCTTTGTAAGTTCCAGAAAACTCCTCAACCGCATCAGCAAATTGCCCGCGCGCATAAAAAGTTTCCGCCAGCCAATAGCGGCCATTTGGAGCCAATTGGTGGTTTGGATAAGATTGAACGAACTTTCTCAAATTCTCCTCTGCCCCTACATAATCACCATTCAACAACTTGCTATAACCGAAATTGTAAAGTGTTTCTGGGTCAGTATCAGGCAGGGTCAATGTGCCAAGGCTTGGCGTTCCATTGGGTTGCAACAAAGGGTCGCGGCTTTGTGTTTCCGCCAAATTTGCTTGCGCGCCAATATTCGGTTTCAAATCAAGCGGCGCGTCGACAGAGGGTGCGGGTGCTGCAGCTATCTGCGATCCGCCAACACTGCCTGGCGGTGGAATAAGATTGGCATCGCCACCACCATTGCTATCAGGGTTGTCATTTTCACTGCTATTGTCAGCGCGTTGTTGCAAAGATGGTTCCGGCGTAACACCTGCATCTTCTTGCATGATGCGAAGCTGCTCTTGAATGCGTTGCAAATCAAAAACCAATTGTTCAACACGACCCGTGATCTGGCGCATTTGTTCTTGAAGCTCTTGAACCCGAATTGTGTTTTCACCAATTGCTCGTGAATTGATGTTAATTGCGGTTCCAAGCTCACGTTTTGATTGCACTTTGATAATGCTAGCACCCTGTTCACCGTCTTTGAGAAGGTCGGCTTGAGGCACAGGCGCGGGAACAAGCAGCGCGGTTTCACGCGGGCTTGGAGCAGGCGCAACAGCGACAGGCGCCTTGCTTTCTTCTTCCCCTTTAAAGAAGCCACCAAAGGTTGAGGCGATCTTAGAGCCAAACCCATCAGCAGCGGCAGCCGGTGCGACTGTAACTGAAACGGTCAAACTAGCAGCAATGCCTGCGACCATAACGGAATTCAAAAATGCAGTTTTAAAGCGTGTCATCGATGTATCTCTTCGGCATATAATAAGGGCGTATCATTAGAACGCAATTACAACAGTCAATCGCCATCACGGCGCGATCTCATGAATTGTTTATCACAATGAGCGAGGAGTTGGACCAAAATTTGTCCATGATCACGCAAAATTTGCCAAAAAACGAAACAAGGCGCTGCAAATGCAGCGCCTTGTCAAAAAAATCGTATTGAAAACAATGAGCAGATATTAGCTGCCAGCACCGTTCAAAACAGTTACAGCACGACGGTTTTGTGACCAGCACGAAATGTCATTACAAACTGAAACTGGACGTTCTTTACCGAAAGACAAAGACTTCATACGGCCAGAACTAACACCTTTAGAAACGAGATAACGCTTAACAGCTGTTGCACGACGTGCACCAAGTGCCAAGTTGTATTCTCGTGTGCCGCGCTCATCTGCGTGGCCTTCAATCGTGAATGTATATTGACCATACTGGTTCAACCATTGCGCCTGACGATCAAGGATCACACGACCATCAGCATTCACTGAACTTGAATCCGTTGTAAACAAGACACGATCGCCGACGTTCACAACAAAATCTTGAGCTGAGCCAGGTTTAGCAGTTGAACTGCTCGCACCAGCACCAGACAGGCTTCCGTTTACAGCATCTTTTGGCTTTTTGGCGCACGCACCGAGAGCAACAGCTGCTGTCATAAAGAGCGCAACTGATAGGCCGCGCTTAGAATTAATAGTCATCATCATAATGGGAACTCCACTTTATCCCAGGAAACTCAACGTCCCCAACCTTATGGTTAAAAGGAATACGTCATTGCTAGTTAAGGCGGGGTTCAAAGAACTGGTAAACAAAATGTAAAGCCATGACGACCCTGCTCGAAACGCTATAAGAGCCTCAATTGTGACGGAAAATTGGTGGAATTCGACCGATTTGCACGAAATCAGTGCTGTTTTTGCAACAAATAGGACAATCAGCCCATTTTTAGGTTCTGTTATGGTAAACAGAGTCTTTCAAAATACATGAATTATCGAGGGCACAATTAATAAAACCGGCCATTTGCATGACCGGTTTCAAGATTTTGGCAAAAAATTTGCGAAAATTAATTACTACGCGGCGACCAAGCAGGGTCAGAACCGAAGTTCGGCGTTGGAATTCGCTGCTCATTATAGCCAGTTACATCAACAGACCACAGTTTTGATCCACCACTTGCACCAGGGCTCTCACGGAAGAACATCAAAACACGGCCATTAGGTGCCCATGTTGGTCCTTCGTTATGAAAGCCTTCTGTCAAAATGCGCTCGCCTGAGCCATCAGGCTTCATCACACCAATCAAGAATTTGCCGCCAGTTTGTTTTGTGAAGGCAATCCATTCTCCATTAGGAGACCATACAGGCGTTGAATAAGACCCTGCCCCAAATGAGATACGCTGCGCACCGCCACCTGAGCCTGCCATCTTATAAAGCTGCTGACGTCCACCACGATCTGATTCAAAAACAATGGCGCTGCCATCTGGTGAATAAGACGGTGATGTGTCGATGGACGCTGAATTGGTCAACCTAGATGTCGCGCCAGAGCGAATATCCATTGCATATATGTTTGCATTACCATCTTGTTGAAGGCTCATAACAATACGGTTGCCATCTGGAGAAAAGCGTGGGCTGAACGTCATGCCTGGGAAATTACCAACAATCTCGCGCTGGCCTGTCTCAATATTCAACAAATACACCTTTGGCTGGCGACCAGGGATGAACGACATATAAGTGATTTCTTGACTGGTTGGGCTAAAGCGCGGGGTCAACACAAGATCAGTACCGTTGGTGAGGTAACGAACATTCGCACCGTCTTGGTCCATAATGGCCAAACGCTTCTTGCGTCGTTGTTTTGACCCTGTCTCATCAACGAACACAACGCGGGTATCAAAGTACCCTTTCTCACCTGTCAGCTTTTCATAAATTGCATCAGCAATAATATGCGCGACACGGCGCCAGTTTTTCTCCGTTGAAGAAAATTGCTGTCCATCAATCTGTTCAGAACCAAATGTGTCCCACAATCTGAACTGAGCCGTAATCTGCCCACCTGAAAGTGTCACGGCACCTGTCATCAATGCTTTGGCGTTGATTACTTTCCAATCATCGAATTTTGGCGCGACGTTTGGGTCCGTGATGTTCTCAAGGAATGTATTGCGATCAACAGATTTGAAAAATCCAGATCGTTCAAGGTCTGCTGCGATAACATCAGTAATGCGCTGAGAATAATCAGCATTGCCCGTTAAGATCGGCAAAGCGATTGGCAGCGGCTCAACATTGGCACCGCGCACATCGATTTCGACCTTTGACCAAGCGGGCCCAGAAGCAATAAAGACCGCTGTCAGGATGCTCAAAACTAGTAGGTAAAATTTCTTCGCGAATGTCATAATATAGTCCGTACCGTTTCTTTCAGCTTTCACAACCCATATGCTTATACAGTTTTATGGGCGAAATGTGTCTTCAATTTTTTTCCAATGTTCAACTTTTTTCAGCCGCAATAAACAATCCATAATTTTTCCCTACGGATGGAAGTTAACGACGAGGTCTTTCCATTCATCATATTTAGCTGCTGGCAATTTGTAAGGCGCGCATTTTTTAATGGCTACATTCACCGCATTCTTGATGAGGAATGAATTGCCACCAGAAAATCCGGTAACGCTTAGAACTTTAACTTTACCAACGACACTTCCGTCTTTTGCAAGCTTAGCTTGAACCTTCGCTTGGAAATCTTTGCCAGCCGTATAGCCTTGCGGCAGGTTCCAGCATCGCTTGATGGAATCGCTCAAACCATCCAACTCAGATTGGGTAAGAGGTGCGCCTTTGCGGCCTGTTTTCGTGCCGACTGAGGCCTTTTTCTTTGGCTTACCGGAGGCTGACGATTTTGGCTTTTTCTTATCCAAGAGTTCAGTCGGCTTTGCAGACGCCGTTTTGATTTTTGGACGTGGGTTTAGGCGCGGTGCTGGAGCAGACGGCGCTTTTGGCGCTTCTGCCACAGGCTTTGCCGCTTCAACCTTTGCAGGCTCTTTCAATTCTTCCGCAATCAAATCCTCAAGCGCGCTCGCATCAGGTGCTTTAGCAACTTCCACCAACTTTGGCGGTTCAGGTGCTGGCTTGACCTCTTTTACAGGCTCAGGTTTTGGTGGCTCAGGCCGTGGTGGTGGCGGTGCTGGTACCGGCGCTGGCTTTGGCGGCTCAGGTTTCGGTGGCTCTGGTTTTGGGGGCTCAGGCGTTGGAGGCTCTGGTTTTGGAGGCTCTGGCACTGGCTCAGCTTTTGGCTCAGGCGGTGTTGCTTCTACAGGCTTTTTAGCGGCTTCTTTTACAGGCTCCGGCTTTGGCTCTTCCGCAGGCTTTTCAGCCGGGCCCGGATCCTCAGCAACTTCAGGCGTTTCAACGTCAGGTGTTTCCGTCGTTTCTTCGCTGTCGATCACCTCTTTGGCGGTTTTGACACCTTTGGTAACATCCGTCACCTCAGAAATCGTCACAAACTCAATCGGGATCGTTTCCACAAGTGGCTCATCAAAGGGGTCAGGCGCGAACGACACGAGGCCCCATGTCAGCAAAGCTGCATGGCCAACAAATGATATTGCGTGTCCGGTTCCGCGCATTAAATCTCTTTAACCGCCATTCTCATTAATCGAAAGCAGACCAATTTTTGTATAACCGGCCGCACTAATCGTACCCATTATCTTCAAAATCAGACCATAATTAGATTGACGATCACCGCGCACTAAAACCCGCTCTTCCAAACCCGCACCCGCTTCTGTGAGCGCTGTCAGTTTGGTAACGAGATCGGCTTCGGTAATTTCATCTTCTTGCAAGAATAATTGTCCTTCAGCATTGATTGTCACCGTGATTGGCTTGGCATCAATGTTAAGTGCTTTGGCTTCCGACTTCGGCAAATCAACCGGAACGCCTGATGTAAGCAGCGGGGCTGCTACCATAAAGACAATCAAAAGCACCAGCATCACATCCACAAAGGGTGTGACGTTGATTTCACTCATTACGGCAGAGCCACCACGTCCGCGTCTGCGTCCGCGTCTACCGCCACCACCAGATGATCCAACAGACATGCCCATGAGCTAGCTCTTTCTCTCGTCAATTTGACGAGAAAGGATGGCAGAAAATTCGTCAGCAAAGCCTTCCATGCGGCCCGTCAATTTACCGGCGGAACTACTCAATTTATTGTAGGCAATCACCGCAGGGATCGCAGCAGCAAGACCCATTGCCGTTGCAAGCAAGGCTTCGGCAATGCCGGGTGCCACAACGGCAAGGCTTGTATTTTTAGAAGCAGCAATCGCTTGGAAACTTTGCATAATGCCCCAAACCGTTCCGAACAGGCCAACAAACGGACCAGCAGAACCAACCGTTGCCAAGAACAAGAGGCGGTTTTCTAAACGCTCTGCTTCGCGGGAAATGGTAACGTCTAATACTTTATCAAGGCGGGTCTGCAGACCAATGAAGGAACTTGCTCCCGATTCGTGACTGCGCTTCCACTCTTTCATCGCCGCCACAAAAAGGGCTGCCATACCATGCGTGGTGCGCGAGGATAGCGAGCGATAAAGCTCTTCAAGCGATTGGCCTGACCAAAACACCGATTCAAACCTGTCTAATTGTCGTTTAGTGCGACCATATAGCAGCGCCTTGTCGACAATGATCGCCCATGACCAAACAGAAGCAAAAACCAGACCGACCATGACGGCCTTCACAACAATATGTGCCTCCAAGAACAAACCGAGCAGAGAAATCTCGCTCGGGGCGGAGAGCGCAACGCTCGTGATATCAATTGGATTAGCCATGTATGTCTTTCCTCAAGACTGAATAAATTTCATTTGCTCGCTGCATTTTGGGCGATGAGCGGGTCATTTGCGCGTTGCTTCAGCCATGAGCTTCGTTCTTCGCATTAGCCCCGTCTCTGTTACGCCCAAATTTGGCAGAACAACGGCGAGCAGCTCCAAATCCTCGCCAAAGACGAAAATATCGAGCCACACAAGATGAGAAAGCCATTTTTATGGTTAATAAACAGTAAGCATTTGGGCAAACACGGCCAAACGATCCATTTTCACGTTGAAATTTATGTGAGGGCTTGGGTTAAACCTTCAGGAAGTCGCTTTGGACGCCCCTTTTCGTTGATTAAAACGACGCTCACATCGGCGGTTGCAATCAACTGATTCTCTTTCTCGATGATCTGCTTCATTAAAACCCGCACACCCTTGATGCTTTCAATTTTCGTGGTGACATGAACCACATCATCAATTTTGGCTGGCTGCACAAAATCGAGTGTCATACCTTTCACCACAAAGAACAAAGGTTCGCCGTAAAGCCCTTCTTGTAATTCGTTGTGGTGCACCCCTTTGAGCCTCAAGAAATCAGATCGCCCCCGCTCAAAAAAATGCAAATAGCGGGCGTGATAAACAACGCCAGAAAAATCGGTATCTTCAAAATAGATGCGGACAGGAAGCTTATGGCCGTCAGGTATCAACTCGCCTGACAGCGCATCCAATTGTGGGTTTTGCATTTTCGACCCTAATTTTAGCCGAAGGCCAGATGTTCACGCTGAATAAATTCAGGCGCGGCCCCAAGCATGGAGCCAAGTGTATCAATATCACCACGCTCAGCACGCCAGCCTAGATAAGCCTGCTGATGCTCGAGGCTTTCCCAAACTTCATGAACAATAAAGCTCATCGTCTCTTCATTCGCAGAACAAGAAATCAGATGCGCCCCATCATAAGCGGCTGTATCGGGTAAGATGGCTTGAAGTGTTTTAAAAAGCGCGTCGTAATTCTCTCGATCTTTCGCTTTCAAATGCAGGTCAATCACGATCGCCATAGCAGTCTCCCGTTGTTTCGCCTTTTACTATGTCAAAACGTTTTCGCTCCCGCAAGAACACGAGAGCGAAAACTGGCTCAGAAGATTTGTTGGGAGACTGAGCCAAACTGATTGCAACGCCGCTACGTCTGAGGCCAAGAAGTGGCGGCGGTTGTGATTGACAGTATCGTCATTATTGTTCGTCTTTATGCTTCCAGTATTCTTGGGTCTTTTTAATTTTTTCGTTTGGTATGATCTTAATATAACCAGCCATGGTGCATGATGGTGTGCACCAATGCACATTCAAGGACATTCGTCTTCTTTGCTTGACAACAGGGTGGTTTCTACTAATTTCAAATGTAATCGAGGAGAGTCCCCGGCAAGGGTTCTGAGAGGCGGTTTAGTAGTCCACCGCGATCCTTAAAACCTGATCCAGATGATGCTGGCGAAGGGACGATTGACGAGCGCTGCTTTTCAAAAGCGCTTTGCGATACGCCTTTTAATCCACATCATCAAACCTTGGTCTTTGAGCAATTTTTATGCGCGATGAGAGTGTGAACATTATTGGAGCAGGCGTTGCGGGTTTAACCGTTGCGGCCGAACTAATTGAGCACGGCTATAACGTCTCTCTTTATGACAAGGGCACACATATTGGTGCGGCTTCCTGTTCTTGGTTCGCAGGCGGCATGTTGGCCCCTTGGTGCGAACGCGAAAGCGCAGATGAAGCCGTTGCCCGCCTTGGCAGCGAAGCGGCTCAGTGGTGGCAACAGCGCACAAACCTCGTCGAAAACAACGGTAGCCTCGTTTTAGCCCAACCACGCGACGCAAACGATCTTATGCGCTTTGCTAGGAGAACAGACAAATTTGAATGGTTGGACGGTGAAGGTATAAAAAATCTTGAACCGGATTTAGAAGGCCGCTTTCGAAAAGCCCTCTCTTTTCCAAGTGAGGCCCATTTAAACCCGCGTGACGCCTTGGCAAAGCTTGCTAACTATCTTGAAGATAAAGGGGCTAACTTCCATTTTGAACAAGACGGTTTTGACGCGCCACGCGCTGACATCACCATTGACGCACGCGGCCTTTCTGCCAGCAAAGAGCTGGCCGACCTTCGCGGCGTAAAAGGTGAAATGTTGATCATCAAAACCGATGAAGTACGCCTATCAAGACCTGTGCGAATGCTTCACCCTCGTATTCCCCTTTATATTGTGCCTCGTGCAGACGGCCATTTTATGGTTGGCGCAACGATGATTGAGAGTAATGAACGAGGGCGCATTACGGCCCGCTCGATGATTGAACTTTTGTCAGCTGCCTACGCGCTACACCCCGCTTTTGGCGAAGCGGAGATTGTTGAGATTGGCACCGATGTGCGCCCTGCTTTCTCCGACAACCTTCCCCGCGTCATCAAACAAGATGGCATCTATTATCTAAACGGCCTTTACCGACACGGCTTTCTGCTTGCCCCTGCTTTAGCGCGCATGGCCCGCGAAGCGATTGTTGAAAATGCCGAACCAGAACTTTTCATTCACAAGGACAATGACGATGAACCTTACCGTCAACGGACAAGCGCATAAGAGCGATGCCGTTACACTAACGGCATTGCTTGAAGAGCTTGGATACAGCGATGCAACAGTCGCAACCGCTCGCAATGGCGAATTTGTCAGCGCTCATAGTCGTGATGCAGAACACGTAGAAGACGGTGACAAAATCGAAATTCTCGCACCGATGAAAGGTGGGTAACGCATATGAATGACACTCTCACCCTTTATGATACCGAAGTCACATCCCGCTTCATGCTGGGCACATCTCTTTATCCATCGCCCGCCATTATGGTCGATGCGATCAAGCGCTCTGCCTGCGAGATTGTCACCGTATCGCTTCGGCGCGAATCTGGTTCTGGTCGTGAGGGACAAGAATTTTGGGAAATCATCAAAAATCTCAATCTAAAAGTTCTACCAAACACAGCCGGTTGCCACACCGCAAAAGAAGCCATCACAACCGCCATGATGGCACGCGAGGTCTTCGGCACGCCATGGATCAAACTTGAAGTAATTGGGGAAGCCGACACATTGCAGCCCGATGTTTTTGGATTGGTGGAAGCAGCCAATGAGCTGACAAACCAAGGCTTTCAAGTTTTCCCTTACACCACAGATGACCTTGTCGTTGCCGAACGCTTACTTGAAGCTGGCTGCGAAGTGCTGATGCCTTGGGGTGCACCGATTGGATCAGGTCGCGGGATCAACAACCCGTTTGCCCTTCGTGCCATGCGCGCACATTTTCCAGATGTGCCATTGGTGGTTGATGCGGGCCTTGGCAAACCATCCCATGCAGCCCACGCAATGGAACTGGGTTATGACGCAATCTTGCTCAACACCGCCGTTGCAAAAGCAGGCGACCCTGCCCTTATGGCCGAAGCCTTTGCTGAGGCAATCATTTCTGGACGCAAAGCTAATCTCGCCGACCCGATGGAAGAACGCGACATGGCCGAACCCTCAACGCCTGTTCTTGGAAAAGCATTTTTATCATGACAAAACTCGATCCCTTCTACCCAATCGTCGACAATGCAAATTGGTTAGAAAAGCTATTACCAACAGGCATCAAACTCGTGCAGTTGCGCATGAAAGACCGCCACGGCAATATTCCCGATGAAGCAAGGCGCAAGAGCGAAATCATTCGTGCCCGTGATTTGTGCAAAGAGGCGAATTGCCAATTGGTGGTGAATGATTTTTGGCAAATCGCGATTGATGAAGGTTGCGACTATGTGCACTTGGGCCAAGAAGATTTAGACGATGCTGACTTAAAAGCGATCAGCAAAACAGGCATTAAACTTGGCGTCAGCACCCATGATGAAGCCGAACTAGAACGCGCGCTCGCCTGCAATCCCGATTACATCGCGCTTGGCCCGATCTATCCGACCATTCTAAAAGAGATGAAATGGGAAGCCCAAGGCTTAGACAAAATCACCCGCTGGAAAAAGCAAGTGGGCGATATTCCCCTTTGTGCCATCGGCGGCATCAACCAAGACCGCGCGGCGGGCTGCTTTGATGCCGGCGCAGACATTGTCTCCGTTGTGACCGATATTTTATTGAGTGACACGCCAGAGGAGCGCTGCACGCAGTGGCTGCAACTCACACGACAAAAGGGCTAAGAACTCCGTCCGCCAATTGACGCGTAGAATGGACTAAGCTTTTAATTCAACAAGCGTTGACAAAATTACGCAAAAACATCAAGTTGAGATCATGTCGAGATCTCAAAAAACCAAAGAAGCTTTGCTCCAAGAAGCACGCAATTTGTTCTGGTCGTATGGTTATTCCAATGTATCAGTCAGGGATATATCAAAAGCGGCGGGAGTAGATGTGGCGTTAATCTCGCGCTATTTCGGATCGAAACTGGGGCTTTTTGAAACCACATTACAAGGTTTTCCATTACTCAATACCGACGCAGTCAAAAACGCCGACCAACTCATTGAACAAGTGGTCAATCTATTCACCACAGCACCGCGCGACAGCAACAACGCCACGGCGACATCGCTCATCTTGCGAAATACATCAGACCCGGAAGTCGGCGAGATGGTGCGAGAGCTCTACAAGCGCACGTGGTATCAATCGCTCGAAAAAATCTTAGGCTCAAAAGCAAAAGCAACCCGTTTCAGTGCCGCTGTGTTAGGGCTGCACATCGCAGAAACATCTCTCAAATTAGACGGAATGCCGCCCCATCAAAGCGGCGAATACAGACGAGAGCTAGCTGGTTTTCTTCGTGCTTCAATTGATGGGTAAAAGAAGATGCGGCGCACCAAATCTAGGGTCACGACCTAAATTGTCACATCAATAAAATCGCTATCTTTCACCGTTTCTAGAACAGTAAAAGAATGCGTCTTTTCGATATTTGGTAACTTGCTAATTTTGCGGCCCAACAATGAACGAAACTCAGTGATGTCACGAGTGCGAACTTTCAGCATGTAATCAAATGAACCCGCTATCATCATGCAACTTTGAATTTCCGGAATACTCCTCACCGCCTCGCAAAAACTTTCATAAGCACTACCATTCGATTGCGCCATAATCACATGAACAATCGTAACGTGGTTTTGGTGGACTTTGGCGGCATCTACATGCGCACAATAACCGGAAATTACTCCGGAAACTTCCAGCTTTTTTACGCGCTCTGAACAAGGTGTTTTAGTCAAATTAACTCTGCTAGCGAGATCAACAACAGAAATTCTTCCGTTACGCTGCAACTCGGAAAGAAGTTTTTTATCAATTGCATCAAGATTTCGCTGCATTCAGTCTTATTTCCTAAATTTTTTAATAAAATAGACTTTAGTTCTATGAAATATCAAATTACAGGCCCTAAGTCTAGGAATTTCTACCATAATAGAAGGTTGGAAGGGGTGCGTGGTTACACCCACAAAAGCCAATCCAACGTAAAAACAAGAGGTGGAACAAGGGTCCACGAGGAGAAAAACAATGACAACTTTAATGATCGGCCTTGATGGTCATGACTCTGGGGAAAGAGCCCTAGATCATGCACAGCAATTGGCTAAATTGATCGGGAATTGCAGTCTCGTGGTTGCCTATATCATCGAATGGTCGCCCTATTCATTTCAAACCCCAGAAGAAAATGAACAGCGTCACAAGCGTCGCGAAGAAGAAATAACTACCGCTATGGAACGCATTATCAATCCAGCGATAGAAAAACTCACATCAGCTGAGATGAAAGTTGAAGGGGTCGTTCGCCACGGCGATGTGGCAGATGCATTGAACGCAATCGCTAAGGAACAAGGGGCGGCTCAAATTATCGTAGGCCGCGCTTCTGAAGGCGGTTTTGTTAAACGCATGTTTGGCAGTTCAACATCAAATTTGGTTATGAGTGCTGATGTGCCTGTAACAGTTGTTAGTTAAGGTAGAAATCATGAAAAACATCTCAAAAACAATTTTGGCACTACTGGCCTCAGCAAGTCTTGCAAGCCCCGCCATTGCGCAGGAAACTGCAACACTTGATCAAAAGGTGAATGAAGTCTTCGCCGCTGCAACAGGCCCATTTGTTAGCCTCATCTTCGCACCGTTCCCCGGAACGAGTTTTCCTTGGATTGTGATGTGGCTAGTTGTAGCCGCAACTGTTTTCACACTCTATTTCGGCTTTGTACAATTTCGCTTCTTTAATCATGCAGTCAGCTTGGTAAAAGGCGATTATTCTGATCCTAATCATGCTGGTGAAGTGAGCCATTTTCAAGCGTTAGCGACCGCCCTTTCAGGCACCGTTGGCCTAGGTAACATTGCAGGCGTCGCCGTTGCTGTTGGCATTGGTGGCCCTGGCGCAACATTCTGGATGATCCTCGCGGGCCTTATGGGCATGGCGTCGAAATTCACAGAATGTACACTCGGCGTGAAATACCGCAACGAATACCCAGACGGAACGGTTTCTGGTGGCCCGATGTACTACATCTCCAAAGGCTTTAAAGAACTTGGCCTACCTGGTGGTAAATTCCTTGCTGTGCTGTTTTCTGTATTCTGTATTCTTGGTGCACTTGGCGGCGGCAACATGTTCCAAGCCAATCAAGCACACGCACAAATCAGCGGCATCGTTGGTGACTATCCAGGTTGGATCACTGGTGTGGTATTTGCGGCCATCGTTTTTGCCGTCATCGTCGGTGGGATCAAATCTATCGCGCGCGTAACAGAAAAGGTCGTCCCGTTCATGGGTATCCTTTACGTTGGTGCTGCTTTGGTTATCCTTCTTTTCAACTTCGATAAAATTGGTTGGGCTTTCGGCCAGATTTTTGAAGGCGCCTTTACTGGTCTTGGTGTTGCAGGTGGTTTTGTTGGAGCCCTTATTCAAGGCTTCAAACGCGCTGCCTTTTCAAATGAAGCTGGTGTTGGTTCAGCAGCGATCGCGCACTCAGCGGTAAAAACAAAAGAACCGATCACTGAAGGTTTCGTTTCACTTCTCGAACCGTTGATCGATACAGTTGTTATTTGCACAATGACGGCGCTCGTCATCACAATTTCTGGGCAGCTGGTCATCGACCAAGCTTCTGGTCAATTCGCACTAAATGAAGCAGGAACTGCTATCAAAACTGTTGGTGATGTTTCTGGCGTCAACCTAACATCAGCAGCATTTGGAGCATCCATCTCTTGGTTCCCATTCGTGCTAGCGATTGCAGTCGTACTGTTCGCATTTTCGACCATGATTTCTTGGTCGTATTACGGATTGAAGAGCTGGACGTATCTATTCGGTGAAGGAAAAACCTCTGAGCTAACTTTCAAGATTATCTTTTGCATCTTCATCGTTATCGGTGCAGCAGCAAGCCTCGGCCCTGTGATCGACTTCTCAGATGCCGCGATCTTCGCCATGGCTGTGGTGAACATTTTCGCACTCTACTTCTTGATGAAAGTCGTGCGCGTTGAACTGAAATCATACAGCTCTCGCCTTGCATCCGGTGAGATCAAAAAGTTCAAAAATTAAAACAAAAATGACGGCGCCAACTCTGGCGCCGTCTGCTTTTTCTTCAACATCATCGAACCTTCGATGCAATTGATTGTTCGTCGCGAGCAGGGCATTTTTCATGCCGCTCTAACTCGAAGAAAAACATCGAAAGTTCAGCAATGTGGACCAAAACATCCCATGCGGCCACAAAATCCTAAATACCAAACATTCCACACAAATCCACTCTGCATAATTACTCACATCTCGCACTTGCGTCATGGCCCCATGAAGCGCTAAAAGGAAACCAACGATATAGCCAACCAATGAGGCCATTATGACCACAGCTAATCCGGTGCTTGCGCAACAGTTCGCCAGCCCTTCCCTCCTTAAGAATATCACGCTTGCAATTCTTGGCTCTCTTGCCATTTGGGTTTCAGCAAAAATTCAAATTCCATTCTACCCAGTACCAATGACAATGCAGGTCTTCGTGATCCTCGCAATTGGTGCCGCATTCGGTTCGCGCCTTGGTGTTGCAACTGTTCTTTTGTATCTTGCAGAAGGCGCTGCTGGCCTTCCAGTTTTTGCTGGCACTCCTGAAAAAGGCATCGGCCTTCTTTACATGGCTGGCCCAACAGGCGGCTTCCTTATTGGCTTCGTTGTTGCAGCCTTCATTACAGGTACACTTGCAGAACGTGGTTGGGACCGCAATTTTGTAACCACAGCACTTGCGATGCTCTTCGGCCTTGCCGCAATCTACGCTCTAGGCGTTTTGTGGCTTGCAGCACCGTTCTTGCCAATCACAGAATTTGGCGGCATCGGCTTTGCAAAAGCAATTGAGTTTGGCTTTCAGCCTTTCATCATTGCTGACCTTGTAAAAGTGGCACTTGCAGCGGCACTCTTCCCAATGATTTGGAAGATGATCGGCAACAAGTAAGCCAACAATTATTGAACAAGAAAAAGCCCCGCTCATTGAGCGGGGCTTTTTTGTTTGATCTGTTCACTTAAAGCGCGCTCTGTTATTCAGCAGCGATAGATACCCCTTCAGGAACAAGCGGCTTAATGCCTAGCTTTTCCATGAGGAGCTGATCTTTCTCAGCTTTAGGGTTTGGCGTTGTAAGCAATTGCTCACCGTAGAAGATTGAGTTTGCACCAGCCAAGAAACAAAGCGCCTGCATCTCATCATTCATTTCTTCACGTCCTGCCGACAACCGCACAACAGCCTGTGGCATCATGATGCGTGCAACCGCAATCACGCGCACGAAATCAACGCCTTCAACATCTTGGTTCACCTCAAACGGTGTACCAGGCACTTTTACCAGCATGTTGATTGGCACTGAATCGGGATGTTCTTCAAGGTTTGCCAAAGTCGTGAGCATTGAGGCGCGGTTGGTTTCTTTTTCGCCCATACCGATAATACCGCCACAGCACACATTAATGCCCGCATCGCGCACATTAGAAAGTGTATTCATACGGTCTTCAAAGGTGCGCGTAGTGATCACCTCTTCATAGTATTCTTCGCCCGTATCAATATTGTGGTTATAATAATCAAGACCTGCGTCCCGCAGCTCAGAGGCCTGATCAATCGTCACCATACCAAGGGTCGCACAGGTTTCCATACCAAGTGCTTTAACGCCTGACACCATCGCTTTGACTTTATCAAGGTCGCGATCTTTCGGAGAGCGCCAAGCAGCACCCATACAAAACCGCGACGCGCCAGCAGACTTTGCCCGCTGTGCTGCCTCTAGCACTTTCTCAACTTCCATCAACTTATCAGCAGAAAGCCCCGTATTATAACGCGACGATTGCGGACAATATTTGCAATCTTCAGGACAACCGCCTGTCTTAATGGAGATGAGCGTGGAAATTTGAACCGCATTAGGATCGTGATAACGGCGATGCATCACCTGTGCATCAAACAAGAGGTCATTGAATGGCTTGTTAAAAAGCGCCTCAGCCTCAGCCAAAGTCCAATCGTGGCGAATGTCGTCTGTCATCGTTTATTGTTCCAAAATTCGGAGGATTTTCTCGCGCTTTATTACAAGATTAAATCAGCCTTGGAAAGTAACAGATCTGACAAAACTAATTTGCCGAATTATTCGTCACTTTCAGCAAACAAACCAAACTGAGCCGTCCCGCCGCCTTCTGGCACAGCAAGGCCAAGATGAGAGAATGCTGCCGGTGTCAATAAACGACCACGCGGGGTGCGCTGCACGAAACCTTGCTGGATAAGATAAGGCTCCACAATCTCTTCAATCGCATCACGCGGTTCTGATAAGGAAGCGGCAATTGTCTCAATGCCAACAGGTCCACCACCAAAATTCAGCGCGATCTGGTTGAGATAGCGCTTATCCAAAGCATCAAGCCCACGCTGATCGACATCGAGGCGTTGCAGTGCTTTATCTGCAATTTCTGCAGTGATTTCTGTTGCCCCGTCATAAATTGCAAAATCACGCACACGACGAAGCAAGCGGCCCGCAATCCGCGGTGTACCACGAGAGCGCCGCGCTACTTCTTTGGCGCCATCCGGCGTCATGCCAATGCCCACAATCCGCGCGCCACGGGTGACGATGCCTTCAAGCTCCTCAACCGTGTAAAAATTAAGCCTGATTGGAATGCCAAAACGATCGCGCAATGGCGTTGTTAGAAGACCCAAGCGAGTGGTCGCGGCAACAAGGGTGAATTTTGCAAGATCAATCTTCACAGAGCGCGCCGCTGGCCCCTCACCGATAATTAGATCAAGCTGAAAATCTTCCATCGCGGGATATAAAATTTCTTCAACCGCAGGGCTTAACCGATGGATTTCATCAATGAAGAGAACATCGTTTTCTTCGAGGTTGGTTAGCAGCGCTGCAAGATCGCCAGATTTTGCAATCACTGGCCCTGAGGTAGAACGGAAATTAACGCCCAACTCACGAGCAACAATTTGCGCAAGCGTCGTCTTGCCAAGACCGGGCGGGCCAACGAAAAGAACATGATCCAACGCATCGCCGCGCGCTTTCGCCGCTCCGATGAAAACCTTCAAATTTTCCCGCGCTTCTTTTTGGCCCGTGAACTCGTCAATCGCTAACGGGCGGATCGACGTATCATCGTCCTCACGGACTTCAGGCGTAATAATGCGGTCTGCGTCTTCGTATGAATCACTCATGTCATTGGTTTACCGCGTCTTGTTCGCCACGCCAAACGGCAAGTTCTTCTTTTGTCAGCGGCCCAATCCATTCTTTAGGTCGAGAAAGCCACAATATCGCGGAGACAATCGGCCCAAGCACCAAGGGCAGCGCGATGAGGAACACCAAAACGGGTAGGGAGACCACATCCGAGCGCTCGCCCTGCCAAAGCTGCAACGCTAAAACCATGGCTGCTGAATTGCCCAGAACCGCGCCGATTGCTGACGAAACCAAAACATCACCAATCTCAATGCCCTGCTTCTTAATAAACCGCGCCATCGCAACAAGCCCTGTTAACAACGCAGGGCCCGTACCAATTGGAAAGAACCATTGAACAGCAAGCTTCACGGGTAAAAAGGCAATGGCGCGGTGTTGCTCAAGACCAAAAAACTTCTCAAACAAGCCAAACGGAATAAGAAGGCATAAGCACAAGCCCAGCCCCATAAGCGGGCCAGCAACCACGGCATAAATGACAAACCGTGTGCGCGTGCGCTTTTTATAATCAGTGCCTGAGATCAATGTACCAAAACCTTTGTCATCTTATAAAGTTTCTTTTTCCTCAAAAGTCAGCGGACCAATAAAACGCCTTGGCCGCTTTATCCAGACGATATAAGCAGCCAACGGGCCAATCACGGGTATTGCTGCCACCGGTAGGTTGAGTAAAAAATTGAAAGCCCCTTTTCCAGAAAGACTGCGTTCAATTATTGCCTGCCAAGCAGGGATGGAAACGAATGAGCAGGCGAGGAACGCGGAACCGATAACGATCCACGTATCAAGGAACCCACGCAAAGAATAGTAAACCGCGCACAAGCCAATGCTCAAGCCAAGCGCAAAACTGCCAAACCCGAAGCCTGCGAAAAATAATCCGAGCGCAAAATAAAGGCTCGCGGCTTTGATTATGTTCCAAATGAGCTGCCAAAAAGAAACATCACTGACGACAGCCGTCTTAATTTTTATTGGCAGCAGATAATCAAAATTCGTGACGAGAGAAAGAAGAACCGCGCTCAATGCCGTTGCAACAATCAAGCAGACAACGAAATGAAATATAGACCATCGTAAAAATGGCATCATGGCCACACCCATTTTTTAGGTCGCAAATAGCGCCAAACAATAAGGAGAGCCGTCAACAAGACTTGTGGTCTCCTAAAAAATAACCCGTCGAATTTTGCTCCATACCACCATTGTGGACACTAACTCGCCAGTTCTTTCAGCCCCAACCTAATCAGTGTTTGAGCATCCGCGTCTTCACCCTCACGTTGAACAACGGCAGCTATCGCACCGCTTGCTTGCTGAGCGCTGTAACCCAAATTCGTGAGTGCTGATACGGCATCGGATACGGCAGAAGAGGCAACACCCTCGCCGAGTTCTTGTTGCAGGCCAATTGTACCTGTCGCGTCTCCTGACATGGCAGGCACTTTGTTTTTAAGTTCCAGCACAATGCGCTGCGCGACCTTCGGCCCAACACCGGGGGCACGAGAGACCATCGCTTTATCTTGCAGCGCAATGGCGGATGCAAGTTCGCTGGCGGTCAACGTGCCTAAAATCGCAAGTGCCACTTTCGCGCCAACACCTTGCACGTTTTGCAACAGACGGAACCATTCGCGTTCTA
The DNA here is from genome assembly GCA_039973685.1 of Hyphomicrobiales bacterium. Classification (NCBI taxonomy): domain Bacteria; kingdom Pseudomonadati; phylum Pseudomonadota; class Alphaproteobacteria; order Hyphomicrobiales; species Hyphomicrobiales bacterium. The sequence goes on along the minus strand of JBDWKL010000005.1, from coordinate 23,122 downwards.
GGTCAGAGGCGAAACCAAACAGTTTGATTTCTGTCTCGCGTACATGGGTTTCAATGGCGAGCGTCGCAGCTTCACCCGCTTGGGGTAATGCGCCCAGTGTTTTCACCGAGCAATGCACTTGATACCCGACGCCTTGCACATCGAGGATCAGATAATCATCACCATAACTATCCACCACACCTTTGAGCTTCCCAATCATTGTGCTGCTGCCATTCTCATTTGTTGGGCCAGTGTTTGCCTGTTATGGGCGTGACAAATGGCAATCGCCAAAGCATCAGCCGCATCATCGCTGTCAAATTTTGCTTTCGGCAACAAAATACCGACCATCATTTTGATTTGTTTCTTGTCACCGTGACCAACGCCGATCACACTCTTCTTCACTTGATTGGGCGCATATTCGCCAACGCGCAAGCCCGCTTTCGCAGGCGCTAAAAGCGCTGTGCCGCGCGCTTGGCCAAGTTTCAATGTGGAGCGCGGGTTGTTGTTGACGAAGGTTTCTTCAACCGCTGCTTCCTGCGGTTGCCACTCACCAATCACGGCGGTGAGGCTGTTGAATATTTCAAGCAGACGGTTAGCAAGGTCAGCATCAGTCGCCGCCTTAATCGTGCCTGCCGCCACGAAGGAAAGCCCGTTCCCCTTCACATCAATCACGCCCCAGCCGGTGTTGCGCAGGCCCGGATCAATGCCCAAAATTCGAATCGTTTCACTCATGGGGCAGACGATAGCGCCCTTTGCCCTCAGCGCACCACCATAATAACGGTAAGCGCCAGCAAAATACCCATTGTGATGTTGAAAACCCGCAGGCGCGTCGGGTTTGACAAGAAGCGCTGCATCACTGTGCCAAACCCTGTCCACACCATGACAGACGGAAAGTTGCAGCATACAAACACCAAGGACAAAAGCATTGTCGACCAAATGGTTCCTTCAGGATCACTAAAAAGCGCAATGGCAGAAAGTGCCATCGACCATGCTTTCGGGTTCACCCATTGAAAAGCGGCAGCTTCAAGAAAGTTCATCGGTCGCGATTTAGCGCTGCCCTGTCCAAGGCTGGTTGATGTAGCGATACGCCATGCAAGATAGAGCAGATAGGTCGCACCTATGATTTTCAAGATCAGATGAAAGTTCGGGCTAAACGCAATCAACGCCCCAATGCCTGACCCCATAGAAAAAACCAAAAAGCCAAAACCAATGGAAATGCCCAGCATATGTGGCACGGTGCGCCAAAAGCCGAAATTCACGCCAGATGCCAAGAGCATCAAGTTATTCGGACCCGGCGTGACAGAGGTCGCAACGGCGAATGTGGCAAGGGCGATGAGGGTTTCTAGCGTCATAATTGCGTCAAATCTCCAATTTCCGCAACAATAGCCTATGTCACACCAAATTTAATTGCAATTATTGCTCTATATAAATATAATACGCAATTAATGACCGACATTGACGATATAGACCGTAGAATATTGCGCATTTTGGAAAAAGAGGGCCGTATCAGCAATGCGGAACTCGCCGACCGCATAAACCTGTCCGCCTCCGCCTGCTTGCGCCGCGTGCAGGAGCTTGAGCGCTCAGGCATAATTGAGGGGTATCGCGCAACGCTCAACCGCAAGGCGTTGGGCAAAGGTTTAACTGTTTATGTAACGGTGGGTTTGTCGCGGCATTTAAAGCAAGATCAACAAGCGTTCGAACGCGCCATGTCCATCGCGCCTGAGGTCAGCGAATGTCACAATATTTCGGGCACGTTTGAATATTTACTGCGGGTCGAAACGGCAGACCTTGAAAGCTACAAAACTTTTCATACCGATACATTAGGCACGGTGGAACAAGTTGCCACCATCACCTCACACTTCGTTATGGGATCATCCAAGGATGAAAGAGGCTAGCCTTCGAGAGCCGCCAGCACTTCGTCATCAACTTCCATGTTTGAATAGACGTTTTGCACGTCGTCATCATCTTCCAAAGTGTTGATGAGCTTCATCAAGGTGCCCGCTTTATCCGCATCAAGTGGTGTCAGCGTTTGCGGCTTCCAGTTTGGCTTCACGCTTTCTGCTTCACCCAAGGCTTCGCCGAGTGCTTTTGACACATCGCCGAGATCTTCAAAGGCGCAAGTAATAAAGTGGCCATCTTCATCGCTTTCGCAATCTTCTGCACCCGCTTCAATGGCTGCTTCCATAATGCTATCAGCATCACCCGCATCTGCGGGATAAACGACTTCGCCAACGCGGTTGAACATGAAACCGACAGAACCAGTTTCACCCATCGCGCCGCCATTCTTCGTGAAGGTTGAGCGAACAGAAGAGGCAGAACGGTTGCGGTTATCCGTCAAGCATTCAACGATAACAGCAACACCGCCGGGGCCGTAGCCTTCATAGCGAATTTCTTCGTATGTATCCGCGTCGCCGCCCTCAGCTTTTTTGATGGCGCGTTCGATATTGTCTTTCGGCATCGACTGGCCGCGCGCGTTTTGAACAGCAAGGCGAAGGCGCGGATTGCCGTCCACATCGCCGCCGCCCATTTTGGCTGCAACCGTGATCTCTTTTGATAGCTTTGAGAACATCTTAGAGCGTTTCGCGTCCTGCGCACCTTTGCGGTACTGGATGTTCTTAAATTTACTGTGGCCTGCCATGATGCGTTCTCGCGCTTTGTCTCGTTTCTTCGTTCAAAACCTTATAAACAAACGGCACGGTGAACGTCTAGGCCCTAGCGGTAGATACTTGGCCCAATTCGTCAGCAATAATGCTTGCAATAAGCGAACAGTCCTCAACACTGAAGGTGAGCGGTACACGCATGTCCAATGTCGTGGCGAGTGCCTGCTTGGTCTGCACGAGGTCTGGCAGGTCATCAAAATACTGCCAGCTATCATAGCGGCTGGTGAAGGCCACGGGCTCATCCGCGCCAAACCACTTAAGCTCCACACCGCGTTTTGCAAGGCGAGCAACAAAGGTCGGAATATCATCAACGCCCAAAGCGTGAAATTGAAACGACGATCCAACGAATGCTTCATGCTGCGCCCGCTCCACGATTTGCGCACCAGCAACGGATTTCAATCCCACCTCAAGGGCACGGTAACGCTCGTTCCATCGCGCAATATTGTCATCCAACAAAGACAGTTGAGCGCGAAGGAGTGCGCCACGTAAATTATCTAGCCGTGCGGAACAATTAGGTGTTTCTAATCGCACCTGATGAAACGCTGCTTCAGATGGCGCCGCACCATGACGGCCATAAAGCATATACGAACCCGACATGATGACTGCGCGAGCAGCTAGTTCTTCATCATTGGTAGTGAGAAAACCGCCTTCGCCAGAATTGATATGCTTATAAGTCTGCGTTGAAAAACACGCGACACGCCCAAAGTTTCCAGAGCGAACACCCTTCCATCGCGCACCCATTGTATGGGCACAATCTTCAATCAGCGTGATGTCGTACTTTTCACAAATTTCAACGATGGCATCCATATCTGCAATGTGGCCGCGCATATGGGACAGCATAAAAAACTTCGCGCCGCTCTCCTCTGCTTTGGCCGCAAGGTCTGCAATATCAACGCGCCAATCTTGCCCCGTTTCAACAAACACAGGCACACCGCCTGCAACGTGAATAGCACCAGGCACAGGGGCGAGCGTATAGGCGTTGGCGAGAATTTTGTCCCCTGCCTTCAAACCCGCCGCTCGCAACGCAATCTGCATCGCCTGTCCGCCAGAGGTGACCGCCAGACAATATTTGGCTTCTTGATAGGCGGCATATTCTTCTTCTAGCAGCGAGACTTCAGCCGTCTCATCGGCCAGCGTGTTATAACGATGCAAACGCCCACCGCGCAGAATGTCGACAGCGCGTTCAATCGCCACTTCTGGGATTGCTTCTTGTTGCGTAAAGGGCTTGTTGAACACCGTGTCAGTCATATCGCTTTTGGTCCGTCACTTCGAAGTCCCAATTGGTGCCTTCATGGTATTTGCGCAAGCGCCAATCGCAAGCGCGCGCATGACCGTCCATGCCTTCAATGCGGCTTATGCGAGAACCGGCAGCGCTAAAAGCAAGGTTCGCTTCTTCGCTGATTTCTTGCCATGTCAGGATTTTCAAAAACTTCATGACGTTCAAGCCGCCTGTATAACGAGCCGCCTTTTTGGTCGGCAGAATGTGGTTGGTGCCAGAGCACTTATCACCGTGCGTCACGGTCGCACCTTCGCCGACGAATAGGGAGCCGTAGTTTTTAAGCCGCGCCTTCCACCAATCATTATTCTTGGTAATCACCTGCAAATGCTCGCTGGCATAGTGATCAGAAATAGCGGCTACTTCTTCATCGCTCTCGCCAACAATAATCTCACCATGATTTGCCCAAGCAGCCTTCACCACCTCGCCGCTTGGCATGTCGTCTGCTATCTTTGGCAAGATACGATTTACAGTGTCTGCCAATTCTTGCGACGTTGTAAAAAGCCAAACGGGAGAATTGGTGCCGTGCTCTGCTTGACTGGCAAGGTCGATTGCAACCGTCATCGGGTCCGCCGTTTCATCGGCGATGATCGCGCTTTCTGTTGGGCCGGCAAAAACGTCGATACCGACTTCACCAAACAACAAGCGCTTGGCCTCTGCCACATAGGCATTGCCCGGTCCAACTAAAATATCCGCTGGCTCAGCGCCAAATAGTCCGAAGGCCATGGTTGCAATGGCATGAACACCGCCCATTTCCAAAATCACGTCAGCACCAGCAATATCCATCGCATAAGCGACAGCGGGCGCAATGCTATCACCACGCGGCGGGCTAGCGGCGACCACAAAAGGAACGCCCGCAACCTTCGCCGTTGCAACGCTCATAATGGCAGATGCCGCGTGAGAATATCGGCCACCTGGCACATAGCAACCAGCGCAATTTACGGGCACAACTTTTTGTCCCAGTACAACGCCCGGTTCAGTCTCAATGGAGAATTCGCTTAAGCTTGCCCGCTGCGCTTCGGCAAAACGGGTCACTTGGCGAAAAGCAAATTGGATGTCTTCTTTTTCTTGGTCAGACACCTGAGCAATCAAGGCCGCCTTCTTTTCAGCAGACAGAACAAAATCGCCAACCCAACCATCGAACTTTTCAGCATAAGAGCGAACAGCCGTTTCACCATTCGCGCGGATGTCCGCGATCATGTTTTCAACACTCTCGCGAATACGTTGATCTTCTTGTTCAGCTTCTGCTTCTGCTCGTTTCACATAGTTCATTTATGCATCCCCTGTGGGGAACACTATTCATCGTTTGCGCTTGGCTTGGCAACCAGCTCCTCGTCTGTCCCGTCAGAGGTCACCATCTGGCCCGACAAAATGCGTTGATAAAAATAGCCAATCGCCATCAATACGGCACCGAGCGAAATAAACGAAAGCGCACGCAGGAAGCCCGTTAGTTCTGACATGTCCACCAAGAACACCTTCACCACCACAACCGCGATCAACAAACCTGAAACGGCACGCCATGTTTTAGAGCGGGTGTAGAGACCGACAGCGAGGACAGCAATACCGATCAAAAGCCATACAGCAGAGTAAGTGTATTGCTGGGCATCTTGAATGATTCTTGATGAGAAATTCCCCGGATGGAAAATATGATGGATTAAGAAATTTACCCAAGCAGCACCCAAGAGTGCCGAATAGACACTGATGATAACAACATACCAGCGCGGGCGTTTGTCATTCGATTGCCAAGCAATCAGTCCATAAAGCAAGAACGGCAAGAGGTAAGAAAAATTCAACTCGTTGAGGATCAAGCCCTGCGAGATTGCAACATTATTCCAAACTGGATTTTGCCAGACAAACAGACCCAATGCACCCATCGCAACACCAGCAAGGCTGATGCCGATACTTCCCCACGTGAGAAAATGATCAGATGTTTTAGAAGCAAGCCGCGTCAGGCCAAGTGAGATACCACCGCCAACCAAAACAAGCACAGCGCATAAAAGCAGTTGTTTATCATTCTGCACAAAGCGGAAGTCTGGCTCCACCAAATGCAGCGCTATCATAGCAGTCGTGACGGACACAGAGGCAATCGCAATCGCCTGCATCAACCGTGCGAAAAAATCTCGTCCCTGTGACGTTAGAACAAGGGCTGCATAGATGAATCCAATCATCGGCACGCCGTACCCATAGGTCAGCACATTGAAGAATGGCGTTTCGCTCAAATCACTTTGCGAAATGAGGGGATCAGCAAAGAGACGCAATCCATAAGGAATAACAAAAAACGGTGTGAGCGCCCGCAAGACATAAAGTCTGTGCTGCCAATAGGTGAATGCCATCGCAGGAACCAGCAGCCCCATTGCGACGGTGAGTGATGCTTTTTCAAAAAAGATCGCGGCGGCAAGAGCCAAGAACACAAGCGATCCGACAAGGAAAGCCGCAAGCGAACCGCTTCTACTTTTAGACTGTTCATCATCTACGTCACCAAAGGCCTTCGACAAATATTCACCCCCTGCACGACAAGCAACAAAGCCTGCAAGGGCAATAAGGGCGAACAAGGTGGAAGTTTCAAAGCCGTCCACGCGTCCATAGGTGATGACAAAAATGCCGACCAAGAACACCATCGCGCCAGAGGCTACCACGGCGCGTGAGACAGAATTCAAACTTGCCCATATAGCACCAGTAAAAGTGGCAAGCGACAAGAAGAGCGAGACCCAACCAAGCACAGACAGATCAATGCGCGACAAGAAGTCCGCTGGCGCTCTGTGTTGTAAGGCTGCGTCGATATCGACCAAGGCAATCGTTGACGCATCAAATTGAGCAAAGCGAATGAGAGCCACCAAAATCGGCAAGAACACCACATAGCGTACAGCCGAATAATAACAGGCAAGCGCCATTGGCACCGCGACCAGTAGAATAATTTCAGCCGTTGCAATGAAGGAATGATGCGCAAATTGTACTTGTGCAATCCAAGGTACAGCAAACAGCGAGAGCAGCACGGTTGCCATTTTATCAATCGGTTGCACCATCGCCAGTGAGCGCGGATAGAGTGACATCACAAAGGTGAAAATTACGCCTGCTGATACAGCCATCAAAAACCCTAAGACGATGAATTGATCGCTACTCTGCGCGACGCTCTGAAAGAGCCACGCATAAAACAGCCAGCCAATTGCCGCAGCGAACGCCAACCACCGCCACAACCGAAGCCGCGCAACCGTGATCGCCGCAGCGCCCGCGATGAGGATATAGATCGCGATGGGCATTATTTTCGGGTCACTTGATGTTATCAAGAACGGCACGCAAAACGCCCCAATGAGACCCAAAGACGCGAGCGCTGGACCATGCAACATGGCGCTTGCCATGGAGGCCAATGCAATCACGCCTAAGGCGATGAAGGCCGTGGTCGGTCCAATCAGCTCATACAAAGTATGGGCCGCAAAGATAGCAGCGAACAGGGCGAACGTGCCAATAGCGGTCAAGATTTCAGGCACACCAGCCCATTCATATCCTGCGATCTTCTGCTCAGGATTTCGGCGTCGCATGAATTCGCCAACACCGCACAGTAGCGCACCAAATAAGATACCCATCATAATGCGCGCCGCTGGCCCCAAGAAACCAGCTTCAATCGCATAGCGCACGAGGAAGATTGACCCCAACGCCATCGTGACACCGCCAACCCAAACGCTGAGTTTACCGCCGATAGTGCTTTCAGCATTGTTAGAAGCAGCAACGGCAATAGGCGGCACATTTTCAGGCTCATTGATTGCGGCCGCGCTTAACTCATCCGTTTCGCTCTCATCAAAAGTGGGTTCGGCATCAACGCTTTCCACCTCTTCTTGAACAATCTGATCAGCAGCACCTTCTTCGGCAATGTTTTGAGAAGATGTTTCTTCACCTGAAAGCGAAGATAAGCCTTCGTCTTGTTCAAGTTTCGCAACGAGATTTTTTAACTTGAAAAGTTCACCCGACAATTCGTCGAGTTTTCTAGCTTGTGTATTAATTTTAAAAAATGAAACCCAGCCTAATGGAGCACCAATTAGAAATATGAGGCCAATAATAATCGCCAAACCAAATTCCAAATTCTCATCCTATCATTAGTAGTAACGGATCTGAATTATCAGATTTATCGGGCCTCCTTGCAACCATGTCAATCTCAACCAACGCCTTAACTGCAAGTCCAGTAACGCCAATGCAGGTTCGCGCAGGCAAACGATCCGCGGGAAAGTAAGAGGCATAGACCTTGTTCATCGCCTCATAATCACGCTCAAATTCGGTTATGTAAACGCGGCACTGTGCCACGTCATCAAGGCCCAACCCCATGCCCTCCAAGACGATGATGAGATTATCCATCACGCGCCGGGTTTGAGCTTCAATACCTTCGGGCAAAGCCCGATCCGGCTCACCCGGCCAAGTTGGCATTTGCCCTGTTACAAAGATAAACCCGTCCACCTCAGTGGCGTGAGAAAATGGCGCAACGCCCTTAGGTGCCTTTGCGATTTGGTGAAATTCAATTTTGCCCATATTTGCCCTCATTCTTATTTTCGCATTCCAGCCTAATAGGGAACACCTTAGCCTATGATTTTTTAATTGGCTGCACAATTTACGTGGACGACGACTAATTCACGGGTAAGATGACGACGAATTGCAAAGGCTATCTGATGACCAAAAAAAGTGACCCACGTTTTCAACCAATTTCAGGTTTCGACCTTCCAAGATTTGCTGGCGTACCAACATTCATGCGCCTGCCTTATATAAGTGCGGACGATCCTGATTATGGGAAAGTGGATATTGGCATTATTGGCGTTCCTTGGGATGGTGGAACCACCAATAGGCCCGGCGCGCGCCATGGTCCGCGTCAGTTGAGAGATCTTTCCACGATGATCCGCGCAGCCCATCCTGTCTCTGGCCTGCGCCCTTTTGAGATGTTCAATTGTGCTGACCTTGGTGATGTTGGCCCAAACCCTGCTGACCTTGATGATTCCATGCAACGGGTGAGTACTGCCTATACTGATCTCAAGCGCGACGGCATTATACCGCTCACAGCAGGCGGCGATCATTTGATCTCCCTTCCTATTTTACGTGGGCTTGCGAGTGATGGTCCTGTTGGAATGGTTCATTTCGATTCGCACACTGACCTATTCAAAGACTACTTTGATGGCACCCAATATACCCACGGCACCCCGTTCCGCCGTGCGATTGAAGAAGGGTTGCTTGATCCTAAGCGCGTTATACAAATTGGTATTCGCGGCACCATGTATGATGATGAAGATATTCGGTGGGGTCGCGAACAAGGGGTGACGATCATCACCATTGATGACTTCATGACACGCGGCATCGATGATGTCATGAGCGAAGCACGGCAAGTTGTTGGCACCCAGCCAACCTATGTCAGCTACGATATTGATTTTATCGATCCCGCCTTTTGCCCCGGTACCGGCACACCAGAAATTGGCGGGCCAAACACATGGCAGGCACAGCAAGTGGTGCGACATTTGGACGGGTTGAATTTGATCGGTGCCGACTTGGTAGAAGTTTCCCCACCCTTTGATCAATCAGGCGGCACAGCTTGGGTCGGCGCTTCCATCATGTTCGAGCTTTTATGCCAACTCGTTTCAAGCAAGGCTTCACGATGACCCAGCAAGATCAACGTCGTTCAGCCCCCTCAGCCCTTAGAAACCGTGAAACCATCGCGAACATTTTGCAGTCAGTCTTACCAGACAGCGGCGTGGTATTGGAAATTGGGTCAGGCACGGGTGAACATGTCATTCATTTTGCTGAAAAATTTGGCAACCTTACCTTTCAGCCGACCGAACGCGACCCTGTAAAACTGGAAAGCATAATAGCATGGACTGAGGAAACTAAACTTCCCAACATTCGTCACCCCTTTGCTTTTGACCTGCTAGAAGATGACGCCCCGATTGAAAAGGCAGATGCTGTGATCTCTGCCAATGTGATCCACATAGCACCATGGGCTGCAACGGTCGCGCTGTTTAAACTGGCGGGCCAATTACTCCCGAGTGATGCGCCTTTGTTTTTCTATGGTCCGTTCCATCGCAGTGACATTGAGACCGCCCCAAGCAACGTGGCTTTTGATGCAAAGTTACATGCAGAAAATCCGGGCGGCGGGCTGCGTCATATTGATGACATGACAGCACTCGGCATTGAAAAAGGTTTTACCCCGCCAACGATCATCGAGATGCCAGCCAACAATCTTTCAGTCATTTTCAAAAAAACAACTTGCTGAAACCGTGCTTTATATTGCCTTTAATCACAGACTTTAATCAACATCAAAACCTACTGTTAATTATATCAGCAATAATTCCAATTATAAATCAAAACAAATTAAATATTAGACCTTATTTTTATCACCCTAAATCCCTAATAAAGGAATTTATGACAATATTTAATTTGAAATTCAATTTTCAAATTCAAAAATGAAAGATAAAAATATGGATGGCCTTCTTCTTATTGGAATTGTCGCTTTCGTACTAATAATCAATCTGAAACTTCTTGGGATTAATTTATCCATATTTGATGATCTCGCCAACAAAGAATTCTTATACTACAAGCGCGCGCCCAAGCGTTCAGGCAGACGTTGGGGAAATGATGGTGATGGCGGTATTGGCGGATACTATGGCGGATATTACGGTGGTGACGGAGGCGGCGACGCAGGCGGCGGCGATTGATTTCAGGTCAAAGCCCTAAGGCTTAAGATCGCAGCGCCTTGTCAGCCAATGTTTTTACAGATTTATGAGCCACCACAACGCGGTCTTGCGCATAGGTTTCGTGGTTAGCTTCCACATCTTGAAGGTTATAGAGATAGTTCACCATCAAACCTGCCGACTGTTTCAGCCCCTTCATTGAAACATCACCCGCCCAATTAATCTGCAATAAGCTTGCACCATTACCAAGATGGAATCGCGCCACCGGATCAATCGGCATGCCGTCAGGCCGTTTTTCATTGATGAAATAGTGTGCCGCTAATTCCGTCAGATTATCTTTCAAACCAACAATGCGTTCTAGCCCTTGCCCGTCTTCAATTGATTGAACAGCTCCCAACGCTTCATGTGCTTTGCCATCGGGTTCCTCTTGCGAGGATTTTGAAAGCCATCGCGAAAAAGTCGGCACTGGGGAGAGTGTCACGAAAGTTTTCAAATTCGGCAGATCATGCGCCAAATCACTGGCAACTTGTTTAATCAAGAAGTTGCCGAAGGACACACCTTGCAGGCCTTTTTGGCAATTAGAAATTGAATAAAAAACAGCAGCACTCGCCTCTTCCGCCGCTATTTCATCACGGCCTTCCGCCAAAACAGTTTGGATAGACGTTGCAATCTCATTGGTGAGTGCAATCTCGACAAAGATCAAAGGCTCATCGGGCATCGCCGGATGAAAAAACGCATAGCAGCGTCGATCTTCAGGTAAGAGCCTGCGGCGCAAATCATCCCAGCTGGAAATTTCGTGGACTGCCTCATAAGAGATTACTTTTTCAAGAATATGAGCTGGTGTCGTCCAATCAATGGGGCGCAACACGAGGAAGCCGCGATTGAACCAAGAGGAAAACAAATATTCAAAATCAGCATCGGTACGCTTGAGGCGCGAGGCATCGTTCAACATGCCCAACAAATCTTCCCGCATACGAACCAACCGCTCAGTCCCACCTGGTGCACTGTTTAATTGGCGCAACAAATCAAGCCGTTTTGGTTCACACAATTTGCGAAGGTTTTTCAGCGCATCCGCTGATCTGTTCGCTGCATATTCCGTTGCTGCCGCAGTCGCGTCATCTGTCGCAACATCAAGGTTTTCATTGAGATAAAAAAAGAACTCCTGCTTCTCCTCAACGCTCAACGTCTCATATTTAGTGAATAAGGCGTGTGCAATCTTGGTGCCCGACGCTTCACCGCGCCCAGACAACAATGCGTCACAAAGCTCCGAGGTGGAGCGTTTATCAGTCGATTTTGAAAAGACGATTGCCCGTTCAAAAACACTTGAAAGCATACCGTAAATACTAGAGTTGCCGCTCATATTAATCCCTGATTTTTCTAACTTACATCCCGCCCAAGAACGATTGGCTCACCATGCGGCGTTGCCCTCGCGGCGCGATCCCATGCGTCTTTTCGTTCACTCAATGGGTCTGTTTCAACAAGCCCTTTTTGCAAAGATATTCGTTCCAAAGCCGTCAACCAGCACTGGTAGTAGCCCTCATTATCTGGTTTTTCCTTGATAACGCCCCCAAGCATTTCCGCCCATTCGTTCACGGTAAATTGCCCGCGATCAACAAGCAGATGAACGATTGAAAACACTTCCGCGTGCCAAGGTTCTTCAAAAACTGCACCCACTTCATCCACGGGTAGATTATCAAGTTTTAACAATGCAGAATGAGCCGCATTCTTATCAAGCGCGCTCAAGGTAAGGCTCCCATAGGTCCGCCATCACATGGTCACCACGTCGTGCTTCATCACCCCAAAGTTCATCCGCCGCAAATTGAACAGTGTAGAGCCATTGCGGGTCTTCACCATCCCCGCGCGCATTGCTGTCTGGATAAACATAACCGCCATGGGCTGATATGATGGTGCCAACGTGCCCGCGAACATAACGCGGTGCGCGTGTATGGCCCATCGGGTGAAAGTTTTTAACCCGCACCTCATCACCAATCTCAAATTCTGCAGCGTTGGAAATTGGCCGATCGCAATGACCGCCAGCTTTTAAAACACCTTCTACCGCGTCAGCCTTCAAAACACCTTTTACAGGAATGGCTGGCGTCGACATTTCACCTGTTTCAAGCTCTTCGCTCGTCACCAAACCAACCTCAACCATTAAGCGCTCTAGGCCCGCAATCCAAATTTGATAATAGCTTGAATTAAGATATTGCGGCGGCGGCAGGCTCTCGCGCGCATGGCGTGATTTATCAAGGTTCCACTTGCCCGATGCGGCCATCGCAATAACAATTGCAAGAGCGCGTTCTTCCCATTCGCCGTGGAAAACAGGTTTCACTGGTTCGCCGATGACGGGGCCAAAGCCTTGCATACCACCTAGATCATGCCCTGAATTCATGACGCCACCTCACCAACGTTGAGCGCCACGCCAGTCCCAATCATGGAATCGCGTGTGACGAGATCAGCAAGATCAGCCTCGCTCATACCATCGGTCCCCTCAGGCCTTTTGGGGATGACGAGATAACGAAGCTCAGCTGTTGAATCCCAAACTTGAACGGAAACATCATCATCCAGCGTAACACCAAAATCTGCGAGCACACCGCGCGGGTCCATGACGGCACGAGAGCGATAAGGGGCCGATTTATACCAAATCGGTGGCAAGCCCAAAACATGCCAAGGATAACAAGAACAAAGCGTACAAACGACCATGTGGTGAACATTGTCAGTGTTTTCGACCACCTTCATATGTTCTGTTTGTCGCCCTTCAAAGCCGAGAGAATTAACCGCCGCCGTTGCATCTGTTCGTAGCCAAGCTAAAAATTCTGGATCAGACCACGCTTTCGCAACAACCTCAGCGCCATTGCGCGGGCCGACCTGATTTTCATAAGTGTCGACAATTACATCAAGAGCTGCAGGGTCAATATAGCCCTTTTCAGTCAACAAAGACTCTAAAGCTCGCACTCTTAACGCGGTCTCAGATAATTCGGATCCTTCACCGTGGTCATGATCATGGCCCATTGTCATCTCCTTGTTTGATTACCATTTGGACCTGATTGTCCACAGTTTGGCAAGTTGCAAATTTCCAATCCCGCAAAGTTGAACTTCAATTTTTCCTAAAGCATTTGTGCCAGTGATTTATGATGATAGGGTCGCAGGGACTTCTCTCAAAATGGTTCATTCATGCAATTACCCAGCCTATTTTCATCAATCCGAATGAAAACCCGTCTTTTCATTGCTTTGACACTCACCGTCACAGCAGGTGCTGCATTTATTTTTCCGCCACACCTTGCAACTGCCCAACAAGCAGCTGATCAAGTTCAGCCTGAAGAACAAACCTCAGTTGCCTCAAGCCCCAACAAAAAATCAGCGACCGGTGAAAAATGGATCGTCTCCGTGGCAAATCCTCATGCAGCAGAAGCAGGCGCTGCCGTGTTGCGCGCTGGTGGCAATGCTGTTGATGCAATGGTTGCGGTGCAGCTGACCCTTGGCCTTGTTGAGCCACAATCTTCTGGTCTCGGCGGTGGTGGGTTTTTACTCTATTGGGACAACAAAGCTCAAAAATTGCATTCCGTTGACGGTCGCGAAACCGCACCTCAAAACATAAATCCAAAACACTTTCTGGATGCGAGTGGTAAAACACTGAAATTTTTTGACGCAGTGGTAAGCGGTCGCTCCGTTGGTGTTCCAGGCTTGCCAAAACTACTCCATCAAACGCATCAAAAATTTGGCAACAAAGCTTGGGAAGATCTGTTTAGCAATCCGCTTAAACTGGCAGAAGATGGTTTTAAAGTGTCACCAAGAATGGCGGGACTTATTGAGCGGCGTGCAACTGGATTAAGCCGGTTTGACACCACGCGTGCCTATTTCATGGATGACAATGGCAAGCCCCTTCGCAGAGGCACATTGCTTAAAAACCCAGCTTACGCTCAAAGCCTTTTGGATTTCCAAAAAGAAGGCGCTGATGTCTTTTACAAAGGACGGATTGCCCGCCAGATTGTCGATGCTGTTCAAAACGCAAAAGACAGCGGCGGAACCTTGACCCTTGGTGACATGCAAAACTACAAAGCCAAAGAGCGCCAGCCAGTTTGCGCCCCTTACCGTGGCTACTCAATTTGTGGCATGGGGCCACCTTCTTCTGGCGCTATCGCGATTGGGCAAATTCTGGGCACGCTCGAACCTTTCGATCTAAAAGCACTCGGCCCTAACAATCCAACAGCTTGGCAACTAATTGGTGACGCAACAAGGCTCGCCTTCGCAGACCGTGGCCGCTATGTGGCTGATGAAGATTTCATCGTCGTCCCAAAGAAAGGGTTGCTTGAAACCTCCTACTTGCAAAAACGGGCTCAAAATCTGAAGGCTGGAGATCGCCTCAAGCAAGCAAACCCCGGCACACCAGCATTCGACCATGCGTTCAACTATGCTGATGATGAAGCAATCGAATTACCCTCAACAACCCACTTCACCATTCGCGACAGTGACGGCAACATCGTCTCCATGACAACATCGATAGAAAGTGCCTTTGGCTCCAATCTGATGGCTGGCGGGTTTTTGCTCAATAATCAACTAACGGATTTTTCCTTTAGAACCCATGTTGACCATCGCTTAATCGCCAATAGCATTGCGCCGGGAAAGCGACCACGCTCATCAATGTCGCCAACCATTATCTTTAAAGATGGCAAGCCGGTCATGGCCCTAGGTAGCCCTGGTGGTAGTCGGATAATTTCTTATGTTGCGCAGGCAATCATTGCCGTGATTGATTGGGATATGTCGATACAAGAAGCCTTTGACAACCCACACATAACCAATCGCTTTGGCACCTTCGCGCTTGAGGCCAGCACGAAAGCCATAGAGCTACAAGCACCGCTTGAGGCCATGGGATATAGGACCGTATCAATATCACTGAATTCAGGTCTCCACGGCATCACGATCAAAGACAACACCCTTATAGGCGCCGCAGACCGACGGCGTGAAGGCGTGGTAATAGCCGAATAGGCATAAGGAACCAACGACTGTGCAAACCATCGCAACCCTCGTCGCTCAATTTGCAAAAGCTGGAAAAGTAGAATGGATCGGCGTTCGCCCTGCCCGCAAGGAACCGCTAATTTCATTATCAAGTGCCAAGATCAACGTCACTGGCATTGAAGGCGACCACCGCACAAAACCCGGCAAAAGAACCGTGACGCTTATCCAAGCAGAACACTTAAGCGTAATCGCAAGTCTATGTGCTGATGAGACATCCCCAATAGATCCTGCGCGCCTCCGCCGCAACATTGTCGTTAGCGGCATCTCCCTTATGGGCCTACGCAATCGAGAGTTTCGGATCGGAAATGTCCTTCTAAGAGGTTCAGGTTTATGCGCGCCCTGCTCGCGAATGGAAACAGAACTGGGACATGGCGGATATAATGCAATGCGGGGGCACGGCGGAATTTGTGCAGAAGTACTAGAAGACGGGTTAATTGCAATAAACGAGCCGGTTATCTCTTACGACAACAGCGAGAATTAATTCATAATTAAACATAGCTGCCTTATCTTTAACCCAGCATAGAGGGTCTTTTGATGAGCAAAAATATTGTACCAAGAATCGTCGTTTGTTTTTTTGCGGGCGCCGTAACGTTAACATTGCTTTTGTTAGCTGTCGCAGGCTTCACCGCTTTCAACATTTCCAAACAACAAGGCACACAAGCCTTCGTCAACAGTGTTGAAAATAAACGTGACGCACTCAACAGAACGATGGTGAACATGGCAGGAAGCCTTCAAGCTTTCGCGGCATCGTCAGAAGCTGCGCGGAGTTTTGTAAGGTTTAGCGCTGGTTGGGCTCAGCTCAAAGATACAGCAACAGATGTGTTGCGCGACACTTACATCACTAAAAATCCAAACGAGCTCGGTAAGCGACACCTTATGGTCGAAGCTGAAGGTGCGAAGCATTATTACGCGTCAAACCACGCAGAATATCACACCATGATCGACCGCATGATGAAGTCATACGGATTTGCAGATATTGCCTTTGTCGATCCTAAGGGTAACTTCATTTACACCTACTCCAAAGGCCAGGATTTTGCCCGCCCTTCGGATAGTCCTGAATTAAAGGGCATAGCTAGCGTTGGTGCATACGAACAAACAATCGCATCAAAGGATGCTTGGTTCGACAAAGAAAAAGAACTAATGCGTCAAGATTATACTGGCCAAGTTTATTCATCCGGTATTGTGACGCAAAAGAACCAAACCCTCGGTCTCTCACTAGCAAGCCCAGTTTCTTATAGTGGTCGTTATATCGGCGTTATGATCATCAGCATTGATCAAACGCTCTTGTCTTCCGTACTGAATGCATCAACAGGTCTCGGCAGCACAGAGAAAACCTTTATTGTGAACAAAGACGGCTCTGCATTTTCTTTTGATGATATGGGCAAGGTTACCAGCACGATCAAGCTATCCGACGCTATTGTAGCAGGCATAAGTGGAGGTCGGTCGATCACGGCATCAACAAAGATTGAGGATGTCACAACAACAGTCGTTGGCAGCAAAATGTCAATCAATGGCCAAGAGGTTAGTCTCCTAGAAACGATAGCCAATGATGATCTGGAAGCATCCAGCATCAAAATTGTAACCCAACAGTCTATCTACGGCTTACTTTGCCTTATCGTCATCATCGGTCTTATTTTCTGGCAAACAAATAGACTTCTTGCTCCATTAGCCTCGCAGGTTAAAGTTGCCCGTCGACTTGCAGATGGCGACCTTGATATCGACATTGCAGAAACAACGAGAGAAGATGAGATCGGCCAAATGACCCAAGCTCTCACCGTGTTTCGCGATAATGCTATTGAGCAGAAAAAATCGTCCGAAGAACGCAGGAAAAATCACATCGCTCGTGATAATCGCCAGACTAAAATTGATCAAATGATCAACGATTTCCGCGACGAAATGACCGAGACATTTAGTGTCGTGCATGAGATCACAGAAATGATTGGTGAAAAGGCGAACACTCTAAATGCTGGCATCAGCACGACATCTTCAGAAGCTGAAAATGCAGACGCATCATCAACGCAAGCATCTGGCAATGTGGATTCTGTAGCGGCGGCTGCGTCGCAGATGAACGATTCAGTTAAACAAACAACCAGTGAACTCGTCTCAGCAAGCGAAATGATCCAACAATGTAATGAGAAAGCACGCACCACAAACGACAACATCAGTGGCCTTGCGCTAAACGCTCAAAAAATTGGTGATGTTGTTGGTTTGATTTCTGACATCGCAGAACAAACTAACTTGCTTGCCTTAAACGCAACTATTGAAGCAGCCCGTGCAGGTGAAGCTGGACGTGGTTTTGCAGTCGTTGCATCTGAAGTAAAATCACTTGCTTCACAAACATCAACGGCCACGGAAGAAATCTCCAGTCAGATTTCAGAAATTCAGGGCCTAACAGATAGCGCTGTTTTTGCCATCAATGACATCGCGGAAATGGTCGGCACGATTCACGGCCAAGCCGATGAAATTCTCTCCAAGATGCGCGAGCAAAGCACTGCGATCAACGACATTTCTGATCATGCTTCTAGTGCCGCAGACAGCACATCGTCAGCAGCAACTTATGTGACAAACATCAAACAACGGGTAGGTGAAAACCACAGCCACTCAGATGAAATGTCAACAGCTTCGGTTCAACTGAGCGAAAAAACGGCGGGGCTTAAGAGCAATGTCGAGAGCTTCCTTAAGAACGTCGTGAACGTGTAGCAAGGCGCTCAATATATATGCAGACAAAACCGGCGCTTTCGAGCGTCGGTTTTTTTTTTGCCGACAACGAAAAGAAGCCCCATTTCAAATGTTCATGCGCGCATAAGCAACGAATGGGTTTCCATTGTTTCAATCCGCAATAAGAGCATCATCATCATAAATTTCGAGGCGCATGCGATGATGAACCTGAACTATCAGCCAATCACTTAAAAATACCAATTCGTTTTGATAATTGTCCCCTGTTCCTCACCGCTTAGGTTCGCTACCTTCTAAAGACATTTCAACATGGGTAGGTGTTGGATGAATTATGGGAGAGGGACAACATTATGATGGATTTCAGCACATTTGATCGTTCGTATGAGAATGCACGCGAGAATTACTCGCTAGACATTCCTGAGCACTTTAATTTCGCCTTTGATGTGCTCGATAAGCGCGCAAAGGAAGCCGACAAAGCAGCCTTGATTGCGATCAATGTTAAGGCTGATACGCAAACGACTGTGTCCTACTCTGATCTTTCCAATAGCTCAGCCCGCTTCGGCAAAGCCTTAATGGCGCTAGGCCTAGAGCGCGGCGATGCAGCCTGTATTGTGATTGGCCGCCAAGCTGAATGGCATTCAGTTTTGTTTGGTTGCATGAAGGCCGGCGTTATTTCCATGCCGGGTACTAATCTTCTTACCGCAAAAGACATCGCCTACCGTGTCAATCAAGCAGGCGCGAAAGCTGTAATCGTCTCAGAACAGCATGTTACGAAGGTCGACGAAATTTTCGACGATTGCCCAACATTGCAACATCGTATTGTCGTTGGCAGCGCCTCCGGCGATTGGCATTCTTATGAAGACCTATGCGCTGGCCAAGACGCCGACTTAAACGCTGATGATCTACCGCCCTTCAAGGCGACCGACACCATGATGATCTATTTCACATCTGGCACCACGGCCTTGCCCAAAATGGTCGGGCGCGATTTTGGCTATGCATTAGCCCACGCGGCTACCGGCCTGTTTTGGATGGACCTACAAGAAAGTGACATTCACTGGACGCTGACTGATACAGGCTGGGCGAAAGCAGCATGGGGAATGTTATTTCCACAAATGTTGATCGGTGTCACAACCATTCTCTACGATGCACCTGGCATGGATGCGGAAGCTCATTTACACACAATCAAAGAGCTTGGCGTGACAACCTTTTGCGCACCGCCAACCGTCTACCGTCTTTTTGCGCAACTTGACCTCGGCCAATATGATTTGACCTCATTAAGACGCTGCCTTGGTGCAGGTGAACCGCTTAATCCAGAAGTTATTCGCTATTGGCAAAAACACACTGGCACGTTGATTGCGGATGGGTATGGCCAAACCGAGACCATCAACATTGTCGGCAATTTCCCCGATGTGGAAACTCGCTTCGGCTCAATGGGTAAACCTGTCCCAGGCTTTGACGTTGATATAGTTGATGATGCGGGCGCGATCCTTCCTTCAGGCGAAGTTGGGCATATCGCCGTAAACACATCAGGAGAATGGCCAGCTGGGCTCTTCACGGGTTATATTAAGGATGGGGACCTTGATACGTCATCGTTCCGCAATGGTTGGTATTATACTGGTGACACGGCAAAACGAGATGAAGATGGGTATTTGTGGTTTGTTGGCCGTTCCGATGACCTGATCTCATCAGCTGGATATCGCATAAGCCCGTTTGAAGTTGAAAGCGCACTCATCGAGCATGAAAAAGTGGTCGAAAGCGCCGTAATTGGTGTTGCGGATGAAACCCGTGGCCAACTTGTCAAAGCCTACATCGTCTTAACAAATGCGGACGATGCCTCCCCTGCTCTTGCAAAAGAAATTCAAGAGTTTTGCAAAAACCTAACAGCGCCCTACAAATATCCGCGTGAGATTGAATTTGTAACGACATTGCCCAAGACAATTTCGGGTAAAATTAGACGGGTGGAACTTCGCGAGAATGAGGCGGAGGGGTGAAGCAAGAAAAGCGGCTGATTGGATAATTGAATTCCAATCCTAACCTTGATTTTCTACAAGCGAAACGCAAAAATTTGATCAAAACATGGGGGACAAAAGCCTCTCATGTGTCTTCGAAAATGTGTGACTAAGGATTTTTAAAATGAGCGATCCGTTGCTAGTTCAATACCAAGTTCTTGCCAATCAACGCATACATTTTGGGAAGCTGTATTGGCAATCTATCGCATTTCTCTTCGCGCTTCTTTTGTCTGTGGCTGCAATCATCGATAACCATGAGATGCTCACGGCACCTCCCAGCTTAGTTGCTGGCGGGGCAGTAATTATTTTGATGGCATTCGTAGCAGAACGATTGAGACGGTTAGAAGTTCGCTATGAAACTTTACTTACAGCCATTGAAGATGCTTTACGCGATAACGGCAGCCAACACATACAACAATCACCAAAATCCGGGAAGTTTGGCGCGCGCATGGTGATAACAATCGCATTGTTTATGTTGGGTATCTTGGTTGTTGCAGTCGCTATATCAATGATGGTCTAGTTATTTTATATAAGCCGTTGGATTTTGCCTCTTCTCGGTTTCAACGCGAGTGCATTTTCTTCATGTTCCAGGGTTTCTCCCCAAAACTGCTTGACGGTTGGGCCATTTTTCCAATGCGTATCTCGGAAAATGAAACCGATCATTTCATGAACCCAAACACGCCTGCCCATTTGATAATACCACCGTTGAGCATGACGGATTTTTGGATCTTTGAAAAAGAATAATCGGGCAAGCGCCTTAGGCCGCATCTGAACGATCAATTCAATTAATTTAACCCATAAGAATACTCGCCATGGGGGCACATAACGGGTTGAAAGAACCTGATGTTTATAATCCCATTTTGATTGATCCCCTTGGATAACCGCACGATGTTCAGCTTCTTTGAAAAATGGGGTCCATCGATGGGGCGTCACATAGACGGATTGGATTTGATCTGGGTCGTAAGAAAGGAGCTGTTTTAAAACACGCCAATAATCCCGATCTCGTTCTTCTTCAAATCCGACAACCCAAGTTGCCATCGACAACATGCCATGTTGACGCATTAATCTGATGGCTTCGCGGTCCGTTGTCGTTGAACCGCCTTTTCTTATTTTTTGTAAGACATCTTCGTCTGTGTTTTCCATTCCCATCAGGAACCGTTCTACTCCAGCTTGTTTATAGAGATGCAAATGCTCTTTATCTCTCACAATATCGTCTGCTCGTGTTGAGCCCACCAAGGTAACATCTACGTCTTCAGCAATCAGAGCTATAAGAAAACGTTTCCATAATTTTTTAGAAGACGTTGGGTTTTCATCAGCAAAATTGAACACCTCTACACCGTGTTCTCGATGTAGATATGCGATTTCCTTGGCAAATGTTTCGGGATTGCGGTTACGCCACTTTGTCCAAAACCCCCGTTGGCCACAATAATTGCAAGGGTGGGGGCACCCTCGGGAAAATTGAACCACCACTGCCCGCTTCTTTCCCCAATAAGAGTATTTCTTAAAATCAATCAGTTCCCAGCCGATCCGAAATTGATCGAGGTCTTGGGTTATTGGCCTTGGAGAGGTTGATACAACTTTACCTTGATGGCGAAACGCTATGCCTTGGACCAAATAGAGGGAGGTTGTTTTGGCTATCGCGTCAATTAATGCGCGGCAAGTTTCTTCACCTTCACCGCGAACGATGTAATCAAAATAGAGTTCATCAGACAGAATATCACGCCAATGGTATGTTGGAAAAACACCACCGTAGACCACGATGAGGTGCGGGTTATCAATTTTGGCGGCGTTAGCGATTTTTGCGGCAATTGGATGAGCAGAAGTGGATCCAGAATGGCCCAGAAGCAGTATATCCGGCGATATTGATTTTATATGGGCTTGGATTTCTTTGTCAGATGCGGGACCAAATTCACCATCAAAGAGGGAAACTTGATGTCCGTCGTCTATTAGGGGACCCCCAATACTGAGGAGCCCTAGAGGAGGAAGGTGATCGTCAGGAATACGACTTCCAATTGAAGGATGCGGTGGATTTACTATTAAAATATGCAAAATCACTCCCTAATTGGCGCTAATTTAAATAATGTAGCTGAAATTTTCAAAATTAGAACGCAAAAAAGCCCCCGATGTTTCCATCGGAGGCTTTTTTAATTTTGTATAGAGAAATTTTCAAAGATTTCTTTTGCATTTTACAGGCCCGGCAGCGACTTACTCTCCCACGCCTTAAGACGAAGTACCATCAGCGCTGAGAAGTTTCACTTCCGAGTTCGGGATGGGATCGGGTGGGGGCTTCTCGCTATTACCACCGGGCCGGTGAAATGCAAAAGATTAGGTCTATTATCTCATATTTTTTTTGGATTATTCACACTAGTGAGGTGCAAATAAATATCGACTAATGAGAGCAATCAAGCCATTCGAGTTATTAGTACTGGTAAGCTTCAGACCTTACGGCCCTTCCACACCCAGCCTATCGACGTCGTAGTCTTCGACGACTCTCAAGGGAAAACTTATCTCTAGGTGGGTTTCCCGCTTAGATGCTTTCAGCGGTTATCCCGTCCACACGTAGCTACCCTGCAATGCTGCTGGCGCAACAACAGGTCCACCAGTGGTGTGTCCATCCCGGTCCTCTCGTACTAGGGACAGATCCTATCAATTTTCCTACGCCCACGGCAGATAGGGACCGAACTGTCTCACGACGTTCTGAACCCAGCTCACGTACCACTTTAATTGGCGAACAGCCAAACCCTTGGGACCTGCTCCAGCCCCAGGATGTGATGAGCCGACATCGAGGTGCCAAACAATGCCGTCGATATGGACTCTTGGGCATCATCAGCCTGTTATCCCCGGCGTACC